>JAISPI010000158.1 GCA_031275075.1 Burkholderiales bacterium
CTGGAAAAATACCGTCCTAAAAAACCGAGCATGGAATATCCCAAAAACAAAGGGTTTGCCGAAAACGGAGCCGACAAAACCGTAATAAGCCGGAAAAAAACACCGGGCATGTGCAGAAAACGCCCTGCTCATCAAAAACCCGGAGCGGGATGACTCTGCCGACTGCCTTCGCGTCGCCGCATATGATAACCTATCCGCCCTTGTTTCTGCACGGCGCTTTTTTCTTTTTGTCCGGCCGATCCCCAAGGAGCGGATCTCCGGCACAGCGCTTTCGGACATTAGAACGGAATAGTTCATGGCTTTTTCACAGAATGAAATTCAACGGATCGCGGATCTGGCGCGTATCGAAATTGATGAGGCGGTGTTGCCGCGTTTGCAGCAACAGCTCGATTCGATTTTCGGCATCATTGACGCCTTGTCCAAAATCGATACCCAAGGCGTGACGCCGATGGCACACGCCCAGCCGCTGACTTTGCCCCTTCGTGACGACAAAGTTACCGAGCCGGATCGGCGCGATTGTTATCAGCAAGGCGCTCCCGCTGTGCAGGACGGCCTTTACCTCGTACCAAAGGTGATCGAATGAACAGGCCGGACCTAACGTACAACACGGTCACCGAACTGGCCGCGGGGCTGGCCGCCAAACAGTTCTCGGCGCTTGAGCTGACCGATGCGCTGTTGGCGAGAATTGCCGCCACCCAGCCGACACTTAACGCTTTTGTCAGCACCGATCCCGACGGCGCCCGCGTCGCAGCCAAGGCGGCCGACGCCGCGCTGGCGAAAGGCGAGGGCGGACCACTTACCGGCATCCCAATCGCACACAAAGATTTGTACATGACGGAGGGGTTGCGCACTACCTGTTCGTCGAAAATGCTCGAACATTTTGTCGCCCCCTATGACGGGCATGTCGTCACCTTGTTGAAGCAAGCGGGTACCGTATTGCTCGGCAAAACGGCGATGGACGAGTTTGCGATGGGCAGCACCAATGAGACCTCGTTTTTCGGCCCTGTCCGCAACCCTTGGCAGCTTGATTGTGTGCCGGGCGGCAGTTCCGGCGGCGCGGCCGCCGCTGTGGCGGCGGGACTGGCGCCGGCGGCGACCGGCTCCGATTCCGGCGGGTCGATTCGCCAGCCGTCATCGTTTTGCGGCGTCACCGGCATCAAGCCGACTTACGGGATTTGCTCACGCTACGGCATGGTGGCGTTCGCTTCCAGCCTCGACCAAGCCGGACCGATCGCTCGCAGTGCTGAAGATTGCGCGTTGCTGTTGACGGCGATGGCCGGATACGACGCCCGCGATGCCACGTCATTACCGCACCCGAAAGAAGATTACCGCCGCGCACTGGCAAAACCGGCGACGGCAAAACCGCTTGACGGCGTGCGCATCGGCTTGCCCGAAGCCTTTTTTGGCGACGGCGTCGACGCTTCGGTCGTTGCTGCGGTAGAGGCTGCGTTGACCGAGCTGCGGGCACTCGGTGCGGTGACCGTGCCGGTGACGTTGCCGAATATCGGTTACTCGGTGCCGACCTATCATGTGCTGGCGCCCGCAGAGGCTTCGTCGAATCTGTCGCGTTTTGACGGCGTACGCTATGGCCATCGCGCCGCACGATACAACGACCTGCTCGATATGTACCGGAAAACGCGCGCCGAAGGATTCGGCGACGAAGTCAAGCGCCGCATTCTGGTCGGCACTTACGTGCTGTCGCACGGCTATTACGATGCTTACTATCTGAAAGCGCAAAAAGTGCGGCGATTGATCGCCAACGACTATCGGGCGGCGTTCGAACAATGCGATGTGATCCTCGGCCCCACCGTGCCGACGACAGCGCCGCGGCTTGGCGCGCAAACTCAGGATTTGATCAAAATGTACCTGAACGATATTTTCACCATCGGCGCCAATCTGGCTGGAATCCCGGCAATGTCGGTGCCCTGCGGATTCGACCCCAACGGTCTGCCGATCGGGCTGCAATTGCAGGGTCCGTACTTTTCGGAGGCGCAGTTGCTCAACGTCGCGCACCGTTTTCAGCAAGCGACCGATTGGCACCAGCGCACTCCGAAGGAGATGTGCCATGCGTGAAAGAAACTGGGAAGTCGTCATCGGGCTGGAAACACACGCGCAATTATCAACCGCCTCGAAAATGTTTTCGGGCGCTTCGACCGCATTCGGAGCAGCGCCGAACACGCAGGCGTCGGCCAACGATCTGGCATTGCCCGGTGTGTTGCCGGTTGCCAATCGCAGCGCGGTGGAACGCGCGATTCGTTTTGGTCTGGCGGTCGGCGCGACTGTCAACACAACCAGCGTCTTCGACCGTAAGAATTATTTCTATCCTGATCTGCCACACGGCTACCAGATCAGCCAGTTTGAACAGCCGGTCGTGCAAGGCGGCGAGTTAACCATCACCACGTCCGCTGGACAGAAAACGGTGCGGTTGACGCGCGCGCATCTCGAAGAAGATGCCGGCAAAAGCCTGCACGAAGATTTTCACGGGATGACCGGCATCGACCTGAACCGCGCTGGAACACCGTTGCTCGAGATCGTCACTGAGCCGGACATGACCAGCGCCGAAGAAGCGGTTGCTTACGCGAAGACGCTGCATGCGCTGGTGCGCTGGATCGGCATTTGCGACGGCAACATGCAAGAAGGCAGTTTCCGTTGTGACGCCAATGTATCCGTCCGTCGCCCCGGTGAGCCGCTCGGCACCCGCTGCGAAATCAAAAACCTCAACAGTTTCCGCTTCCTGGAAAAGGCGATTGAGTTTGAAATCCGCCGGCAGATTGAATTGATCGAAGACGGCGGGAAAGTCCTTCAGGAAACACGGCTGTTCGACCCGGACATCGGCGAGACACGCTCGATGCGCAGCAAGGAAAACGCGCACGATTACCGCTACTTCCCCGATCCCGATCTGCCGCCACTGATGATTGACGAGGATTGGATCGCCCGCGTCAAGAGCGAGATGCC
>JAISPI010000178.1 GCA_031275075.1 Burkholderiales bacterium
CCTAAAGCGGCACTACGTTCTTCTCGCGCCAACGTTTTGTTGATGGCCACGCCTCTTTTGTAATAGTCGTCCGCCACCAAACCATCGTAAGACCAGATGGCAATTCCCAGCGTCACAAAACAAGCCAGCATAACAAAGCCGATACTTCCCATGATGATCCACGGCCACGGCTCACGATACCACGGCTTGATTTCTCTTTCCGTCATTCTTTTTCCTTAAAAAATCATTAATTTTCGGGCACCATGAACGTCGATTTTTCTTCGCGCTGCAAAGCCTTTTCGCCCGTCGCCTGTACCGTAAACTTCATCGGATACATTCCAGGTTCCCATCCTTCACGCGGTAATTTGAACCGCACTGAAAGCGGCACCGTTCGCCTGCTTGCCCCATCAACACTGATCGGTTGTTCAATCCCACCGATCTCCATTCCCGGCAATCCTGCCGCTTCGATTATAAACTGATGCGCACGCTCATCCGTATTGATAATCTGCAACCGATAAACGTTTTCGATCACTCCCGGTGACGCTTCACGCGCCATCACGCCACGGTCACGCAACACATCGACTTTTAGCGCATTGCGCGACCACAGCGATACCGCTACTGCCATAATAATGGCCAACAAGATCGTTGCGTAAATCAACGTGCGCAAACGGAACATCCGTCTCCATATTTCTTTTTTACTGTAGCCGCCGGCTATTGCATTTTCGGTGGTGTAGCGAACCAACCCAAGCGGATAATTCATTTTTTTCATTACTTCGTCGCAGGCGTCGATACACGCGGCGCACCCGATACACTCGTATTGCAAACCGTTGCGGATATCAATGCCTGTGGGACACGCTTGTATGCACAAGTCGCAGTCAATACAATGTCCCAACTGCGCTTCCTTCAAATCGGTTTTGCGGTTACGCGCGCCACGCGGTTCGCCGCGTGCCGCATCGTAAGTAATAATCATCGTGTCGCGGTCGAACATTGCCGACTGAAAACGCGCATAAGGACACATGTATTTGCAAACCTGCTCACGCAACAGGCCCGCCAGAAAATACACCATGCCACCATAAAAAAGAATCCAGAACAGCGACCAACCGGAAACGCCGAACGGCAGCAACGTGACCAACTGACGGATCGGCGTGAAATAGCCGACAAAGGTAACCCCGGTCCACAATGCTACTAATAACCACAACCCATGTTTGAGCAGTTTCCTTGTCACTTTGTTTGCTGACCATGGCGCCGCATCGAGTTTCATTCGCGCGTTGCGATTACCCTCGACCGCGTGCTCGATCCACATCAGCAATTCGGTATATACGGTTTGCGGACAAGCGTAACCGCACCACAAACGTCCAGCAATCGCCGTAAATAAAAACAGTGAATAAGCGCTGACGATGAGCACCGCCGTCAGATAAATAATGTCCTGCGGCCAGAACACCACGCCGAACAGATAAAATTTTCGCGAAACCAGATCAAGTAAAAATGCCTGACGATCACCCCATGTCAACCACGGCAAGCCTAAAAAAACGATCTGGGTAAAAATAACGAGCGCGACCCGCCAGTTCTGAAAAGTTCCTTTTACAGCACGCACGTACAGTTTGCGACGGGATGCGAAAAGTGACTGGGGCGTTTTAGCGCCATCACTGGCGGATGAGTCATTCATAAGCGTCTCTTAAGAACAAGTAACTGTTTAGTCTGTTAAAACATTCAACAGTTGCCATTCTTGCATTGGAAAGCGTTTATTCTACTAAAAAAACAAACCGCGGACGATTCCACTACTCGCCCGCGGCTTTTGATTGGTGTTTCGCTTTCTGATATTTTTTTATCCGCTACGATTTATCTGTTGGTCAAGCCCCATACATATGCCGTTAACAGATGAATCTGGCCTTCGCTTAAGACACCTTTGTACGCAGGCATCGCAAAACCACCTTCGTCCAATTCGCTGTTATGCCCGAACTCGACGATTCTCATTACCGCTTTTTCCGAGCTGCCATAGTCCCAAACGTTATCGGTCAAATCCGGCGCTCCGATTTCTTTCATCCCTTTGCCGTCCGCACCGTGACAAACGGCACAGTTTTCTTCAAACAGCGTTTCTCCTTTTGCGACCAGATTCGTGTCATGGGGACGTCCCGATAACGAGAACGTATAAGCCACCACCGCTTTAATGCCCGGTTCGCCGCCCAACACTTCGCCCATCGGCGGCATCACTCCGGTACGCCCACCGGCGATGGACTCTTCAATTTCTATCGGAGCGCCGCCCCAGTTCCAAGCGCCGCTTCTGAGACTCTTGAAACCGATGGCGCCACCTGCGTCGGAACCGTGACAACGAGCGCATTCGTTCAGAAAGATACGCTGAGCCGTCCCCATGGCTTTCTGATTCTTCGCCAAGTCTTCGACCCGCATGGCCAAGAAGCCGTCGTACATCGGTTTGGTTTTGGCCTCAAGCGCCGCCATCTCTTTGTCAAACTGCCCGGTCTGTGTCCAGCCTCCAAGGCCTTTGAAACTGCCAAGTCCAGGGTAGTAAAGCAGATAGCCTACCGAGAAAATCAACAATACCCAGAACAACCCGCGCCACCAATTTGGCAACTGGTTGTTGAGTTCTGTCAAATCACCATCCCAGACATGTGTCGTGCTGTTCGCAGCTTTTTCTTCCTTTTTGCTTTTGCCCATGACCGCTAGGATCCAGACACAAAAAAGAAGCGCTCCTACCGTCAGGATGACGATATAAAAATCCCAAAAATTGGATGTGAAGTCACTCATGGTTGACGTCCCCGTTGATCAATATCCTGCTTGATTGAATTGTCACTGCTTATTCCCTCGGCTTCATCGGGCAACGCAAACGGCGCCTGTGCCGCTTGGTCGAAATACTGCTTGCGCCGACCGCTCCAAGCCCAGAACACGATGCAGGTAAAAGCCACTACTGCCAGCACCACGCCTGCTGTACCGATAAGCGTTAACCCGTTCACCGCAAATTACCTCACGCTCTTCACATGGATGCCGAGCACCTGCATGTAAGCGATCAGTGCATCCTCTTCCGTTTTTCCGACCAACTCTCCGGGAGCCGCACTGATTTCCGCGTCCGTATAAGGAACGCCCAAGATTCGCAAAGCTTTCATCTTAGCAGTGATCGTCTTTCCATTGGCCGGCGTTTTCATCAACCACGGATAGTTAGGCATGTTGGATTCCGGCACGACACTTTTCGGCTTTCTCATGTGTATACGATGCCATTCATCGGAAAACTTGCCTCCAATCCGCGCCAAGTCCGGCCCCCTGCGATGCGAGCTAAATTGGAACGGGTGATCGTAAACAAACTCACCGGCGACCGAGTAATGGCCGTAACGTTCGGCTTCCGAACGGAAGGGACGAATCATCTGTGAATGGCAGCCATGGCAACCTTCACGAATATAGATGTCGCGTCCTTCCAATTGTAGAGCCGTGTACGGCTTCAAACCCGCCACCGGTTCGGTCGTCGAACCCTGGAAGAAAAGAGGCACGTTCAAGGCCAGCCCACCAATGCTGATAACAACCACAATAGCCATAATCAACCACGGCAGCTTGGTTTCCAGCGTTTCATGCGAGAAGAATTTCATTCTTGCGCTCCCCGTGATCAAGCGTGCACAGGCGCCGTTGCCGTCGGAACGGCGGCTTCAGCCGGCTTGCCCTGCCCCATCGTCTTCAACATGTTGTAGAACATCAACAACATACCCAAAAAGTACAGCACTCCGCCGATCAAACGAATCGCGTAGAACGGATAACTCGCCTTGACGCTTTCGACGAAGGTATAAACCAGCGTACCGTCTTCGTTGACCGCCCGCCACATCAGTCCCTGCATCACGCCGGCGATCCACAATGCCGCAACGTAAAGCACGATACCGATCGTCGCTATCCAGAAGTGGATATTGACCAGCTTGACCGACCACATTTCAGTGCGACCGTACAAGCGCGGGATCAAGTAATAGAGGCTGCCAATCGTGATGAAGCCGACCCATCCCAAGGCGCCCGAATGAACGTGGCCAATGATCCAGTCGGAATAGTGCGCCAGCGCGTTGATCGTCTTGACAGAAAGCGCCGGTCCTTCAAAGGTTGACATGCCGTAGAACGACAGCGCCACGATCATGAATTTGAGGATCGGATCTTCGCGCAGTCTGTGCCAAGCACCGGACAGCGTCATGATACCGTTGATCATACCGCCCCACGACGGCGCTAACAGAATGACTGAAAACAGCATTCCTAGCGTCTGCGCCCAATCAGGCACTGCTGTGTAAAGCAGATGGTGCGGTCCCGCCCACATGTAGGTGAAGATCAACGCCCAGAAGTGCACGACCGACAGGCGATAGGAGTAAATCGGACGCCCTGCTTGTTTCGGCACGAAGTAATACATCATGCCCAAGAAGCCCGCCGTCAGGAAGAATCCGACCGCATTGTGTCCGTACCACCACTGCACCATCGCATCATGAACGCCCGCATAAGCCGAATACGACTTGTACCACGTTACCGGTATTGCGACGCTGTTGCCGATATGCAGTACCGCAATGGCAATAATCATCGCGCCGAAAAACCAGTTGGCCACATAGATATGTGGCGTACGGCGCTTGGCGATCGTGCCAAAAAATACGAGTGCATAAGCGACCCAGACAACCGCGATCAGTATGTCGATCGGCCATTCCAGCTCGGCGTATTCCTTGCCGGAGGTAAAGCCAAATACCAGCGATAAGGCAGCCAGCAAAATAATCAGTTGCCAGCCCCAGAAAGTGAATGCTGCCAGTCCGCTACAGAAAAGCCGCGTCTGACAGGTGCGCTGAACAATGTAATACGACGTTGCAAACAACGCACAGCCACCGAACGCAAAGATAATCGCGTTAGTGTGTAACGGCCGCAACCGTCCGTAAGTCAGCCAAGGAAGGTCGAAATTAAACGCGGGCCACATCAGTTGGACTGAAATGACCAGTCCCACCAGTAAACCCACGATTCCCCAAATCACCGCCATTATTGCAAACTGGCGGACTACTGTGTAGTTAAATAGTTCTGCCTTTGATGTTATAGCCATCGTACGTGCCCCAGATGTTGACCCAGTGGTGGCGCTATTGTAACCAAACGCAAGCGCCAAAACATGATATAGCTCAAATTATCCTTACATGATCAGTCGCGAATATGACTACAAAAGCAACTGACTTTCATTAAAACAAATATGTCAAATCAACCCTCTTTTCTGCCTTTTTCGGCTCCCGAGCCCTCTCCCGACGCTATTTCCGGCGCCGGGTTGTCATCGTCAGCCAGAATCCGGTAGGCTGGACCGTCGAGATCATCGAACTGCCCGCTCCGGACGCCCCACCAAAAAACACAACCCATGACCAGCACCAACAGAACCGACACCGGAATCAGTAACCACAAAATTTCCATGACAAGACCCGAATAACCTTAATTTCATCGCAACTATAACTGAATCTCGTCAAGAAGCCATCCCGCGCACGGGTCTCCCGCCGTTACCGTCACCCGCTCCGGTATCCTTTTTCATGCGCGTGATCCGCAACGCGTTCAACACCACCGTTAACGACGACAACGACATGCCGAGCGCCGCGATCAGCGGTGTTACCAAACCCAGCGCCGCCGCCGGCACCGCCACCACATTGTAGGCAATCGCCCAGCCCAAATTTTGGCGGATCACCGCTAGCGTGCGGCGGGCATGACGCAATGCATCCGTCAGCCGCGGCAACTCGTCGGAAAGGATGACCACATCAGCCGTCCACTGCGCCAATGATGTGGCGCTGCCCAAGCTGATCGACACCTGCGCCTGCGCCAGCCCTGGCGCGTCATTGACACCATCGCCCACCATCGCCACCACTTCGCCAGCAGCTTGCCAATCGAGAATGTAGCGACGTTTATCTTCCGGAAACAAGCCGCCATGCGCCGTTTCGATGCCCAACATTTGCGCCAACGCTTCGGTGTTTTCACAGCGATCCCCCGATAGCAACACGGTTCGAATTCCCATCGCGCGCAACGCCATAACCACTTCATGGGCATGCGGGCGCAGCGCATCACCTAACGCAAAAACGGCCTGAATTCCGTCGCCGTTGCCGAGGAACACTATCGTTTCGCTGGACGGCTGTTGTCCGATGAAGCGGGTCAGCGCATCGGGCAACGTCACCTCAACCGCGTTATTCAGCGCCGCAACAAAGTCGAGACGGCCAATCCGCCAATACCCGTCGTCAATCTTTCCCTCAATCCCGTTACCGGATAACACCGTCAGATCCGACACCATCGGCAACGCTGCCGTTTCTGCGACTGTTTTCATCCCGGTTTCACTCCGGAACGCCCGCGCCAGCGGATGCTCGGAAGGCGCTTCCAGCGCCTGCGCGATCGCCAACAGTTTTGCCTTGTCAGCACCTTCGATCACGCCCATTCCATTGAGTGTGACCTTTCCCTCGGTCAGCGTACCGGTTTTGTCAAAAACCAGCGTTGTCACCTTCGCCAATGTTTCCAGCGCATCACTGCGCGCCAACACCACACGCCGGCGGCCAAGCGCGCCGGCAGCCGCCGACAACGCTGTCGGTGTCGCCAGCGACAAGGCGCAGGGGCATGTAATCACCAGAAGCGCAAACACCACTTCCACGACACGCGACGGCTCGGTCTGCCACCACACGATCCCAACGGCCGATGCCAGCACCAACAATGCGCCGACAAACCAAGAGGCTATCCGATCGGCGATTTTCGCTACCCGTGGCCGTTCGCTGGCAGCACGGTCCACCAGCCGCAAAATCGTCGCCAACCGGGTGCCTTCGCCGACCGCCTGAACTTGCACGATCAAAACGCTCTCACGATTGACCGCGCCTGCAAAAACCGAATCACCCGAAGCCCGCCGTACCGGCCAGCTTTCACCGGTCAATACCGCTTCTTCGACATGCGAAACTCCGTCGATCACCACACCATCGACCGGCACCACTGCGCCTGGCCGTACCAACACATAATCGCCGGACGCCAGCGCCGTTGCCGAAACCGGTTGTGTTGTCCGCAAACGCGGCCATTCGGTCAACCGGTCAGCCAGCACCGGTTGTTGCCGAGCCATCGCTTCGATGGCGTCGCCGGAACGCTGCCGCACCATCGTTTCAAAATAACGCGCCACCAGTAGCAACGCCACGAACATCGTTACCGAGTCGTAATACACCGCCCCGCTTCCCCGGAAAGTCGCCCATACGCTCGCCGTAAATGCCACCGACAACCCCAATGCCACCGGCACATCCATACCGGCGCGACCAACCGACAAATCGCGCCAGGCGCCTTTAAAAAAAGGCCATGCCGAATAACAAAGCACCGGCAGCGTCAGCACCAGACTCGCCCAGCGCAACAACGCCGCATTGTCCGGCGACACATCGCTACTGATGTAATGCGGCACCGCCATCATCATCACCTGCATCATGCCAAACAGAGCCACGCCCATTCGGAACAACATGGAGCGCCGCTCACGCCGAGCCTGTTCGTCACGCCGCGCAGGATCGTAGGGATAGGCGCGATAACCGATACGCACCACCGCCCGCAACAACTGCGAGAGCGGCGTTATTTCGGGACGCCACACCAGCGTTGCCCGACGCGATGCAAAATTGACCCGCGCTTCAACGACACCGGGCTGCCTCATCAGCCATGATTCGATCAGCCACACACAAGCGCCACAGGTTAACCCTTCGAGCAACAGGGCAATTTCATATTCGTTTTTACCGCCCTCGCCGCCGCTTCGCTTCCGGATGAAGTCACGCACGATACCTTCATCGTCATAAGCCGCCCATTCGTCTTGCGTATCTTCTGGCGTTTGCGCCGACACCGTGCGCGTTGTGTAAAACGCTTCCAGACCCGCCGCATGAATGGTCTGCGCCACCGCCTGACAGCCGCCGCAACAAAACGTTCTCGGCTGTCCTTTCAAAACCGACTGCCAACGCACATTCGGCGGATTTTCTGTTCCGCAGTGGTAACAAAAACTTGGTTCCGCCGGCGGCGAAGGGGAGTTGGACGTTTTCGACATGGCCGGACTCTACGGTACCGATCCGGCTCGGTCAATACGGCAAGTCCCTTCCCCCAAAGGATGGCGGCAAAGCCGACGGGGGTTTGACTCAACTAAGGCCTCAACGAAAACCCCTTGACCGGAAGACATAAAACGGCCAGCATAACGGTTACGCTTTCTAACCCATAAAGAGGAGGTCTGCATGTACAAAAAAATATTGGTCGCCACTGACGGTTCGCCGCTTTCCGATAAAGCCATCGATCAGGCCATCGAAGTAGCGGTTGCGTTAAAAGCCAAGCTTTTCGTTTTCTACGCCTCCCCCAGTTATCCGCTGCCCGCCTACGCCGGTGGTGTTGTGTACGAACCGATTTCCAAAAAAGAATTTGCTGCCTTTGTCACCGAAGAAGCCGAAAAAATCCTTGCGGCCGCGGAAGACAAAATCAAAAAGGCCAATGTGGAATGCTCCAGCATACACGTTCTTGCCGCAACACCATGGGAAGCAATTCTTGGCGCAGCCAATGAAAACAACTGCGAGCTGATCGTCATGGCTTCGCACGGACGTCGTGGTATCTCCGCCATGCTGCTCGGCAGCGAAACACAAAAAGTGTTGACGCATTCGACATTGCCGGTGCTGGTCATCCGGTAACGACAAGAGATTGATCTCTCTTTAAACTTGTTTTTAATTCTGACAGATCAAGGGCGCCAAGGCGCCCTTTTTTTAGTGGTCTCCTCTCACCCGCTTGTGGGAGAGGGAAAATCAGAAACCAGAAATTAACCGCAAAGAGCAGAAACTTCTGCGCTCTTTGCGTTCTTCGCATCTCGACACACGGGCGGCAAATTGCCTCCCGCGCAGTTTCCTAATTCCTGTCTCCAGTGAGGTCTAAAAAACACAGTCCGCAGGAGTCTCCAGCTTTTTTTTTGCAGCAAAGGTGTCACAGACCGTCAATTTCAGGCAGACTGCTTTGCAATGCGCTGTCGACGCGCATCGGCTATCGACAACCCAAGGCAACCCTAATCGGATTCACGATTTTCCCGCTTCTTTCTGAAAGGAATGAAAATGTCTTTGTGTACTAAGTTTATAACATGTACCCCCCCCCCCGCTACCTCATTAGCATAATTAAGCGTTTGGCCGGGCTTTCTCTCAAGCAGACTTCGCCCACCCACTCCCTTTTCAAGCATCTCCTCCCCGCGTTTTTCTGCGCCGCCCTGTCAGTGTTCGCGCTGCCCACGCACGCGCAAAGCGGCGCTTTTACGATCACCCAAGCGACAGGCTGGAGCTACGCGTCCAACACGCTGACCATCACAGCGAACGGCGCCTACACCATTACGATGGCGACGGTGGGCAGCACCACTACCGTCGATCGTATCGTAGTTGATTCCGGCGTCACGGCAAACATCACGCTCAATGGCGTACGCATCAACAGGAGTGCAACAGCCAACACCGCTGCCTATGACATAACAGGCGCGACGGTGAACCTCACGCTTCAGGGAAACAGCACGCTTAGAAGCGGCGAAAATCGCGCGGGGCTGCAAGCCCCGTCCGGCGCCACGCTGCTGATCGACGGCTCGGGCAGCCTGTCCGCCACAGGCGGCTTCGCCAGTGCAGGCATCGGTGGCTACGATGCCGCAGGTTTCCGTGACGGCGGCAACATTACCATCAACAACGGCACAGTGACAGCCACGGGCGGATACTACGGCGCAGGTATCGGTGGTGGCAACGGCGGCAACGGCGGCACGATTCGCATTAACGATGGTACGGTAACCGCCACGGGGGGCAATGACTTGGGCGCTGGCATCGGCGGTGGCGACGGGGGCAGCGGGGGCACCATCACCATCGACGGCGGTACGATCACGGCCACGGGCGGAAACAATGCTTCAGGCATCGGCGGCGGCGGTAGCAGTGGAAGCAGCAATGGTGGTAGCGGCGGCACCATCACCATAAATGACGGCTCGGTGACGGCCACGGGCGGGGTCTCTGGAGCAGGGATCGGCGGCAGCATATACGGTGCAGGCGGTATTATCACCATTCACGGCGGCACGGTGACCGCCACGGGCGGTCGCGGCGGTGGCGCTGGCATCGGCGGCGGCTTGTCTGGAAGCGATGGCGGCACCATCATCATCGACGGCGGCACGATCACGGCCACGGGCGGCAGCTTCGGCGGCGCGGGCATCGGCAGCGGCGGAGCTGAAAGCGATCCTAGCAGAGGTGCTTCCGGCGCCATCACCATTACAGGCAATGCTAACGTGACCGCCATAGGTGGGGACACCGATATTAGTTATTCCGTTGGCGGAGGCGCAGGCATCGGCTCCGGCGCCTCGACATCTGCTGTTGGCATTGTTGGCGTAGTAAACACGATTACCATTTCCACAATCGGAACGGTTTCCGCAACGGGCGGCACGGGCAGTACCGGAAACGGCGCGGCCATCGGCCAAGGTGGCAAAAACAACGGTCCCGGCGCAGGCATCACAAGCTGGACATCCCCCTCCGCGCAAACAGCCATCGTGGGCAATACCGCTACCTTTGGCGTGACGGTAACACCAGCCGCAGGAACGCCTTTGCCCTCGTTGGCCTATCAGTGGCAGGAGTCCACAGATGGCGGCGCCACTTTTGGCACAGTGGGCAGCGCAATATTGGCCAGCTACACGACCGTTCCAACCACAGCAGCAATGAATGGCTATCAATACCGTAATGTGCTGACGGCTTCAAACGTCAACAGCGACAGCACAGGAACCATCACGATCACCGGCACGCCCGCGACGCTGACGGTCACCGCAAGAAACGCCACGGTATCGGTTCCGACGACAGGTAACGAGGTTTTGATCGCGCTTGGCGTGTTATTGGCGGTCTTGGGCGCCGGAGCGTTGCGGCGGAAGTTTGTGTAGGTTGGCGGTGAACGTAGCGAACCCCAACAACACAACATCGCACAACATCAAAACCCTTTTTTCGATGTCAAGAAAGCCCCACACGGGGCTTTCTTTTTTTGAATATCTCTCCCTCTGTTCAGACCGGAGACATCATTGACACATTGTTCGGGGACATGGTGGACGCTTTCAAAAAGATTTTCCCACATAAGCGGAGCCTTGTTTCAGGTCAATCTGCCCCACTTTTGTGCTGT
>JAISPI010000032.1 GCA_031275075.1 Burkholderiales bacterium
CGGGACGTATCGCCAAAACACTGGTATTTTCGACCGGTCAAGGCGTGGTGTTGGTCGTGGCGCGTGGCGATGTGCGTATTGATAACAGGAAGATGAAAGCTGTGTTTGGAGGCAGACCCAAAATGCTGAACGGCGAAATGGTCGAGAAGCTGACGGGACATCCGGTCGGCGGTGTGTGCCCATTTGGACTGGCGAGTGATATTCCCATTTATCTCGATCAAACGCTGAACGATTTTGACGAAATTCTACCGGCTGCGGGCGGCATTCATACGGCAGTACGGCTGACGCCGGCGCGACTGGCGGCGCTGACCGGCGATCGCTGGGTGGATGTTTGCCAGCTCCTGTTGCCGGAAACCCAAAGCGTCTGATGCGGTTACATCAGAGCGTTCTTCATGGAATCGACCATTCTTCTTCTTGGGCTGATCGGCTTTTGTGCCGGACTGATCGACGCTGCTGTCGGCGGAGGAGGATTGGTGCAATTGCCGGGCCTTCTCGGTATGTTGCCGAATACACCGCCGGCTACGATATTCGGTATCAACAAATTTGCGTCGATCTGCGGCACCAGCATGGCGGTACGCCAGTATTTACGGCAAGTTCGTTTACCGTGGGCGTTGATGTTGCCGGCGATGGCGTGCGCGTTTGTGGCGGCGTTCGGCGGCGCGATGGTGGTCAGTATGGTTCCGGTCAAATGGCTGAAGCCGGTTATCTTGGTATTGCTGATTGCGATGGCGATTTACACGTTCGTCAAAAAAGATTTCGGCAAAGTACACAAGCCGAAAACGGTCACCCGACGGGATCGGGTCGGCGCGGCGCTGTGGGGCGGGGCGCTCGGTTTCTACGATGGTATTTTTGGCCCGGGAACAGGAAGTTTTTTGGCTTTTGTTTTTGTCCGTTTTTTTTCTTTCGATTTTTTGCATGCGGCAGCGGCGGCGCGAGTCGTCAACCTGATGACCAATTTTGCCGCGCTGTCGTTTTTCATTCCGGCCGGACACATCCTGTGGCATTACGCTGTGCCAATGGCCGTGTGTAATATGGCCGGCGGGATCGTCGGTGCGCGATTGGCCATCCGCGGCGGTGTCAGGGTTATTCGGATACTGTTTCTCATTTTGATGGTGGTGTTGATCGGAAAATTTGCGTACGATATATTCGTTGTGCGTTAACGGATCGTGGAAAGCGTGTTGAAACAATAACGGGGTTTTTGAAGCAGTGCCACGGCCAGGGGTTAATTCAACGGCGGTCGTTGACGCAGGAAAGTGCGTTAAAAAAATGGTGTCAATGATAGGGAAAAACAGAACTCAAGTAAAAGTGAATTAACAATGAAAGAATCTGCATTAACAAAAACGAGTTTCGCGGGTCTTTCGGCGACGTTCGTAGGTAACGGGATTGGAAGGTTTGCTTATATTGCACTGATGCCAGCGCTGATCAGCTCGGGCTGGTTCAGTAAAGGCGAAGCGTCTTATCTGGGTGTTGCGACACTGGTGGGATATCTGTTGGGAGCGCCGTTGGCCAATTATCTGGTTCGACGCTTTACAACGGGACAAATCATGCGCAGTGCCATGGTGATGTGTTCGTTGAGCTATCTTGCGTGCGCTTTTCCCGATGCGCCATTGCTCTGGTTTTATTTTTGGCGCACACTTGCCGGTGTTGGCGGCGCGATTTTGATGGTTATGGCGGCACCCGCCGTTCTGCGTTATTTCAGCGAGGGAATCAGGGGCAGGGTCAGCGGCGTGGTGTTTTCGGGTATCGGTTTGGGCGCCATGATGTCAGGAACACTGATTCCGCTGCTGATCCTGCAAAGCGTTTCGGCGGCCTGGTTGGGGATGGGAAGTATTTGCCTGTTGTTGACCATCATCAACTGGCGCACATGGGATATTCCTTTACCCGATCAAGCCGTTGGTGCCAAAACCCATGAAGACCATCAAACTAAAGTCAGTTCGGCAGCGGTAGCGTTAATCCTTTCTGCGTATACGCTGAACGCTATTGGGTATTTGCCGCACACTTTGTTCTGGGTGGACTACATTGTGCGAGAGCTGCATATGTCTTTATGGATAGGCGGCCTTTGCTGGGCGGTTTTCGGTATAGGCGCGGCGCTGGGGCCGCTTTTTACAGGGCAGATGGGCGATCGTTTCGGCTTCAAGCAATGCCTGATAGCCTGTTTCATGCTTAAAGCCTTCGGCGTCGTTTTGCCGTTACTCAGCAACCATCTTAACGGGTTGTTGGTTTCCTCTTTCCTGGTCGGAGCGTTCACACCCGGAATCGTCGCTCTGGTTTCCGCTTACACGTTGGAGTGCGTAGGGATTCACAAACACAGAAGGGCCTGGAGTATCATGACCTTTTCTTTTGCTGTTTCACAAGCGGTTGTCGGATATATCATGGCCTATGTGGTATCAGATTCGATTTCCTATCGTCCGCTTTTCTTGGTGAGCTCAATGGCGCTGCTGATTTCAGCAATATGTATACTGTTCACCAGGGTTAAGCCAGTTGATACTGCTAATGTGAAGATAATTAATTAGCAGGAGATTATAGTGCAACTTTATTTGAACGACACTTCCCCGTTTGCGCGTCTTGTTCTGGTGACTGCGCTAGAAGCCGGAATAGAGGACATTCGGCTTCGCTGGGTTGATCCTTGGAAATCGCCCGATTCGCTGATCGCGATCAATCCGTTTTCTACGGTGCCGACGTTGGAGCTTGAGTCGGGACAGGCCATTTTTGAAAGCCTGTTCATCTGCCAACACTTGCTTGGGCTGTGCCAGAAAAACGTGGCCATCAAGTTGTGCAGTGTTGACGATCTGCCGCGCCTATCGGTTGGGAAGACCTTGATGGAAATGTCTTTTCGCAGCGTCGTTTTGCAGCGCTTCGTTGCGCAAGCAGAAAGTTGTGAATTGGTTGTGCGCAGCAAAGCGGGAATAGGCAGGGCGTTGGCCGGTATTGACGGCGTTTTTCATGCGCCGCCTGAGGACGAGGCATCTGGTTTTTCGATGGCCGATCTGTGCTTGGCTTTGGCCTTATCGTATATGCGTTTCAGAATGCCCGAACTCATTAAAGAAAAGGCAACAGACAACACCTTGGCGAAATTGGAGTTTTGGGAAAAGATGCCTTCTTTTGAGTGGACATCGCCGCAGGCGCTCAAGGCGAAGCCGGAGACGTTGGTGGAGTTGCGTGAGTAATGGTTTTCTGAGATCGGAGGAAAGCAGTGTTGCAAATTTTTGATTACAAAAACGGTGTTTATGCGGTTGACGCCGGTTATGAACGGCCGTTACTGGCGGCAATCCATCTGGTTGTGGACAGCGGGCGTGTGGCCATCATCGATACCTGCAACAACCGTTCGCTCGATGTTGTTTTACAGGCGTTAGCGCAGTTGGGCTTGAGTAAAGAGAACGTCGATTACGTTTGCCTGACGCATGTCCATCTCGACCATGCGGGAGGCGCGGGGCGCTATATGCAGGCGTTTCCCAACGCGCGTCTGGTGGTTCATGAACGCGGCGCGCGGCATATGATTCATCCGGACAAGCTGATGGAAAGTGTACGAGCCGTGTATGGCGATGCCGAAACCGAGCGCCTTTACGGAAAACTGGTACCGGTTTCTGAAGACCGGGTAACGATTGCGCACGACGGCGAACGCCTGTCATTCGGACAACGTGAACTTATTTGCCTCGATACCCCAGGCCATGCGAAACATCACTTGTGCTACTACGATCCGGTTGCACGCAGTGTTTTCACCGGCGATATTTTTGGATTTTCCTTACGGGAGATGGATGTCGGCGAGCGGCAGTTTGTTATTCCAAGCACGTCACCGGTGCAGTTCGATCCGCAGGCCATGCATGCTTCAATCAAACGGGTTCTCGCGCTGGAACCATTGACGGCTTACCTGACTCATTTTTCGCAGTTGCGCGATCCCAAAACGGCAGCAAAAGACTTGCACCGGCAGATTGACGCCTATGTCGATATAACAAAACGTGCCAAAGGATGCTATTCGGCGATCCTCGACGGTCTTTGGGAATTGTGCGACGAAGAATCGAAACAACAAGGTTGGACGTTGTCGCGCGAGGCCATGCGCGAACTGTTGGGGGCGGAAATGAAGCTCAATGCGCAGGGACTGGAAGTCTGGTACAAATCACAATCCGGCTGCGTCTGAATGGGCGCTGTTTTTAATCCCGAAAATTTTGATACTGCAACGGAAAATCCTCGATGCTTTTTTTCGCCAGCGCAATGGCGTTTTGCAATTCGTCACGTTTGGCGCCGGAGACGCGGACGCTGTCGCCTTGGATGGAGGCCTGTACTTTCAGTTTGCTGTCTTTGAGCAGCTTGACGATTTTCTTTGAGAGCTCCTGTTCCAAGCCGACGCGGACGGTGACGGTTTGTTTGACCTTGTTGCCGGAGATTTTTTCGACCTGACCTTCTTTGAGGCAGCGGATGTCAATGCCGCGCTTGGCGAGCTTGGCGGTGACGATGTCCATCACTTGCTGGCGCTTGAAATCATCGTCGGCGAACAGTGTCAGTACTTTGTCTTTGAGTTCGACGCGGGCGTCGGAACCTTTGAAGTCGAAGCGGTTGGTGATTTCTTTGTTGGCCTGATCGACGGCATTGTGGACTTCGACTTGATCGACTTCAGAGACAATATCAAAGGAGGGCATGGCGTATTTTCCTGAGAAATAAAAGAAATATATCAGCCGTCCGGCACATTGCCGGACGGCTGAAGGGGCATTGGTTAGATGCGTTTGTGTTTGGCGGCGATACGCAGACGCAGTGCGTTGAGTTTGATAAACCCTTCGCCGTCTTTCTGGTTGTAGGCGCCGGCATCGTCTTCGAACGTAACGATCTTGGTATCGAACAGCGAGTCTTTTGAACTGCGGCCGACGCAGGTTACGGTGCCTTTGTACAGTTTGAGGCGCACGGTGCCGTTGACGTGTTCTTGCGAAGCATCGATCAGCCCTTGCAGCAGAACGCGCTCAGGGGTGAACCAGTAGCCGTTGTACACCATCCGCGCATAACGCGGCATCAGATCATCTTTGAGTGCCAGCACTTCACGGTCGAGCGTCAGCGATTCCATTGCGCGATGGCCTTTCAGCATGATGGTGCCGCCCGGGGTTTCATAACAGCCGCGCGATTTCATGCCGACATAACGGTTTTCGACGATGTCGAGGCGGCCGATACCATGTTTGCCGCCGAGTTTGTTCAGCGTGGCAAGAACTTGCGCGGGCGTCATCTTTTTGCCGTCGATGGCTACGATGTCGCCTTTCTTGTATTCGAGTTCGATGACTTGCGGCTTGTTCGGCGCTTTCTCCGGCGAAACGGTGATGCGCCACATCGAATCTTCCGGCGCAAAATTCGGGTCTTCGAGGATGCCGCCTTCGTAGCTGATGTGCAGCATGTTGGCGTCCATCGAGTAGGGCGACGTGCCTTTGCGTTTCTTGAAGTCGACCGGGATGCCGTGTTTGTCGGCGTAAGCGAGCAGTTTTTCGCGCGACAGCAAGTCCCATTCACGCCAAGGGGCGATCACTTTGACGTTGGGCATCAGCGCGTAAGCGCCCAATTCGAAACGAACCTGATCGTTGCCTTTGCCGGTAGCGCCGTGAGAGATTGCATTGGCGCCCGTTTTCTTGGCGATTTTAATCATGTGTTTGGCGATCAACGGACGGGCGATTGAAGTGCCGAGCAAGTATTCGCCTTCATAGACAGCATTGGCGCGGAACATCGGAAATACGAAATCGCGGACGAATTCTTCACGCAAGTCTTCGATAAAAATGTTTTGTTTTTTGATGCCGAGTTGCAACGCTTTTTTGCGCGCCGGTTCCAGTTCTTCGCCCTGGCCGATGTCGGCGGTGAAGGTGACGACTTCACATTGGTAAACGTCCTGCAACCATTTCAGGATTACCGAAGTATCAAGGCCTCCCGAATAGGCCAGCACTACGCGTTTTACTTTACTCATGGGGTTCCTCAATCTGTTTTACGCTTTATCCGGCGATTTCTCTTCTTGGCTTCTTACCGGCACCGGAAGCCGACAAAACCCTTCGCAACAAGCTGCGAAGGGCATGGCGAAACTTTTATCTTACCCCGAGTATGGCGGGTTTGCCAGATACCGACAGCTTTGGCGCTGAAGACGGGGTTCAAGGTGTTTTAACTTCACCAACCAACAGGAATTCAAGCAGTGCTTTTTGCGCATGCATCCGGTTTTCGGCTTCGTCCCAAGCGAGGCTTTGCGGCCCATCGATGACATCATCGGTGACTTCTTCGCCGCGATGCGCCGGCAGGCAGTGCATGAAGACTGCGTCGGAAGCGGCACGTGCCATCAGCGCGGTGTTGACTTGCCATTGTTGGAAGTCCCGACGGCGCTGGTCATTTTCGGCTTCGAATCCCATGCTGGTCCAGACGTCGGTAGTGACCAGAGCCGCGCCGTGGGCGGCGTCATACGGGTCGGCGAAGGTTTCGAGATGGGCGCGTTCGGCAGCGGTCACACGAGCGTCGTCAACCGGATAACCGGGCGGGGACGACAGATGCATCTTGAAATTCAGCAGGGTGGCCGCTTGCAGGAAGGTGTAAAAAACATTGTTGGGATCGCCGATCCAGACGACTGTCTTACCGGCAATCGGGCCGCGGTGTTCGATAAATGTATAAATGTCGGCCAGCACCTGACAGGGATGGTATTCGTTGGTCAGTCCGTTGATGATCGGTACGCGCGAGTGCGCGGCGAACGTCTCAACCATCGTCTGAGCGAACGTCCGGATCATGACGACATCGACCATTCGCGATAACACCCGCGCGGTGTCCTCGACGGTTTCCCCTCGCGACAACTGCATATCATTTTTCGACAGGCAAATGACATTGCCGCCGAGTTGCCCCATACCGGCTTCAAACGATACACGGGTACGGGTCGAGGATTTCTCAAAAATCATCGCCAGCGTTTTGCCCTGTAGCGGGTGATGGGATTGGCCTTGCCGCAGACGGTCCTTGATCCAGCGCGTGCGCGCGAAAAGATATTCGATTTCAGTACGGGAGCAGTCGTTGAATTGCAGAAAGTGTCTAGGCATGGCCATGGCGGTATCTTTCTCTATGATGAATTAACTTGTTTTAACGCGTGATGGCGATGGGCAATTCTAACAAAAGAAATACGAAGACTGCGTTTTACGCATCCGGGTGTCGCGGGATAATGGCAAAGGAGAGAGCGGCAAAAAATGCTATTGACCTATTTCGGTTGAAATGCCGGGGATTTACGGCGACAATTACCCTTTATGCGGCATTGTTTTTGTTACATTGGCGTATTTGGAAGCTAACCAGGAGACATGAATTATGAAAAAGCAGATTTCATTATTGGCGGTCGCGGCGATGGCTGTGGCATTGCTGTTCGGTTGTGACAGCAAAGAGAAAACGGCGGCAGTTCCGGCGGTTCCGGCGCCACCACCGGCAATGACCAAGATCGTCATCGGTCTTGATGACAATTTCCCGCCGATGGGTTTTCGCGATGAGCAAAATCAAATCACGGGATTCGATATCGACCTGGCGATAGAAACTGCGGCGCGTCTTGGTGTTGAGGTTGAATTCAAGCCGATCGACTGGAGCGCGAAGGAGGCTGAATTGAACAGCAAGCGCATTGATGCGCTTTGGAACGGTTTGACGATTACCGAGCAGCGCAAGGAGAATATTGCCTTTACGACGCCGTATCTGAAAAATCGGCAAATCGTTGTGGTGACAGCGATGTCTCCGATCAAAAGCAAGGACGAACTGGCTGGCAAGGTTGTCGGTGTACAGGATGGCAGCACTGCGGTTGAAGCGGTCGAGAAAGATCCGGTGGCGGCGTCTCTCAAGGAGATGAGAAAATTCGGTGACAACATGACGGCGTTGCTTGATCTGACGGCCGGACGGCTTGATGCGGTGGTGGTTGACGAAGTGGTAGGGCGTTATTACTTGGCTCAAAGACCCGCCGAATATGTCGTGTTGGACGAAGATTTCGGCGATGAAGAATACGGCGTTGGCGTTCGCAAAGACGACACCGAATTGCTTGCCAAGTTGCAGAATGCCATGGACGAAATGAGACAGGACGGTTCTGCGGCGAGAATTTCAGAAAAGTGGTTTGGTAAAGACATCATCGAATATCAAACGCCTCAAGAGCAAATACCTCAAGAGCAAACACCTCAAGAAATCGCCCGTTAACAAAAAAAGCCCCGACCGGGTCATCCCAGCGTCGGGGCTTATGTGATGGATTATTTGCTTCAGATTATCGGGCCGCTGCTGGAAGGTACAGCAGTGACGCTCAAGGTGTTTTTTATCACCTTGGTGCTGGCGTTGCCGCTGGGGCTGATGCTGGCGATGGTTCGGGTGTCGCGTTATCGCATTGCCAGCGGCGTTGTCAATGGCTATATCTGGTTGATGCGCGGCACACCGCTGCTGCTGCAATTGCTGTTTATCTATTTTGGACTGGTGCACATGCCGGGGGGTATCACCTTGGCGGCCTTTCCGGCGGCGATCATCGCTTTTACTCTTAATTATGCTGCGTATTTTGCCGAGATTTTTCGCGGTGGCATTCAGTCGATTGACCGCGGTCAGTACGAAGCAGCAAAAGTGTTGGGCTTATCGTATGGGCAAACGATGCGGCGCATTGTGATGCCGCAAGTGGTCAAGCGTATTTTGCCGCCGGTCAGCAACGAAATCATCACGCTGGTCAAGGATACGGCGCTTATTTACGTATTGGCAATGAATGACCTGCTGCGGGTGGCGCGTGGCATTTCGAACCGCGATTTCACGACGTTTCCGTATCTGGGGGCGGCCGTCATTTATCTGGCGATGATCTTGGTGCTGACCATCATTTTCCAGCGAATGGAAAAGAGATATGCCGTCTACGATGAATGATGCGCCGATGATCGTCGCGCGCGATATTCACAAGCGTTTCGGCACGCTTGAAGTGCTGAAAGGAATTTCGCTGGAAGTGAAAAAGGGCGATGTGATTGCAATCATCGGCCCGTCGGGTTCGGGAAAAAGCACGCTTCTTCGTTGTCTCAACCACTTGGAGACGATCGACCGCGGCAGAATCGAAATCGAAGGTGAAACGCTGGTTTCTACCGATGCTGACGATGTTTGCCGTTATGCGCCCGACGCGACGGTGCAGCGCATCTGCCGCAAAATGGGAATGGTGTTTCAGCTGTTCAATCTGTTTCCGCATCTGACGGTGATGCAAAATCTGATCGAAGCGCCGATCACCGTCAAAGGAATGAACCGCGAGATGGTTCTGCCGAAAGCCGAAGCGTTGTTGCGTAAAGTTGGGCTGTTTGAAAAACGCGACAGTTATCCGTCGCGGTTATCGGGCGGACAAAAACAGCGGGTGGCCATTGCCCGGGCGTTGGCGATGGAGCCGGACATCATGTTGTTTGACGAACCAACCTCGGCGCTTGATCCAGAGTTGATCGGCGAGGTATTGCGCACGATCCGGCAACTCGCCGAGGAGCACATGACCATGCTGGTGGTGACCCATGAAATGGCTTTTGCCCGGGAAGTATCGACGCAAACGATTTTTATGGACGAAGGTGAAATCGTTGAGGCACGGTCGCCAGCGGAACTGTTCGCCAACCCGCAGCACCAGCGCACCCGCGCGTTTCTTGAGCACATGCTGTGATTAGGAAAACCGTTTTTACCGCAAAGAACGCATAGAGCGCAAAGAAGCAATCCAGAAAATCATCTCACGCGGAGGCTCGGAGACGCGAAGAAAAATCACCGTCATTCTGCACGGAAAGTCTCCTTTTCAAAGGAGGTGGCCGCCGAAGGCGGACGGAGGTTTGCTTCCCGCAAGCGGCGGGGGATGAAAACTACTTGATTTTCATCCCCGGTTGCGCGCCGCTGTCCGGTTGCAGCAGGTAAATGCCGGAAGTGTCGTCGCCGGAGGCGGCGAGCACCATCCCTTCGGAGATGCCGAATTTCATTTTGCGTGGCGCCAGATTGGCAACCATCGGCGTGAAGCGGCCGATCAATTGTTCCGGCGTGTAGGCGCTTCTAATGCCGGCAAATACGGTGCGTGGTTTGTCTTCACCGACATCGAGTGTCAATTTCAGCAGCTTGTCAGCGCCTTCGACGGTTTCGGCGTGGATGATTTTTGCGATGCGCAGATCGACTTTGGAAAAGTCGTCGACGGAAATCGTGGGAAGCGCAGGGGAGGGCGTTGCTGCGGCGGCGCTCTTTTCAGCAGGCGTCGAAGCAGTGGTTTTTTGCGCCTGCATTTCCAGCAAGCGGTCAATGTGTTGTTTCGGGTCAATCCGCGTCATCAAGTGGGTGTAATCGTTGATAGTGTGAGCGGGCGGCAATGTTGTTGCCGCTTCACGCCAATTCATTGGAGCGATGTTCAGGAAATGTTCAGCGTCACCTGCGAGTTTCGGCAGGATCGGCTTCAGATACAACGTCAGCAGCCGGAAAACTTCAAGCGTGACCGAGCAGGTGTCGTGCAACGCGGCGCGCTCGGCATCGCTTACTGTGTCGAAACGTTTGGCGAGTGTCCAAGGCGCTTGCTGATCCCAGTAAGCGTTCATTTTGTCGGCAAGCTCCATGATTTGCCGTACGGCAGCGGAGAACTGGCGTTTGTCGTAAAGCGCGGCGATGGTTTCTGCCTGTTGCAGCGTTTCTTTTGCAATCGGCAACGCAGCAAAGTGTTGGCCAAGCCGATTGTCGAAATACTTTTTGAGAAATGTTGCGGTGCGACTGGCGATGTTGACGTATTTTCCGATCAGGTCGCTGTTGACACGAGCGATGAAA
>JAISPI010000187.1 GCA_031275075.1 Burkholderiales bacterium
ACATAACGCGCAATCAAATCAATTTCGAGGTTGACAACATCGCCCGCTTTCAGCGACGAAAATACCGTAGCGGTGAACGTATGCGGAATCAGGTTAATCGCTACGCGGTTATCGGTGACGGCATTGACCGTCAAACTGACGCCATGCACTGTCAACGATCCTTTGGCCGCAATGAAGCGCATTAACGCTTCCGGCACTTCGATTTCCAGTAAATAATTGCGCGCCGCTTCCGTTTCATCGGGTGCCGCTTCAAGCGCCGTTAGCTGTACAATACGGCCAACACCGTCAACATGACCACTCACCAAATGACCGCCAAGTCGGTCGGACAGCCGCATCGCTTTTTCCATGTTGACTCGCCCGCCTGCCGGGAATCCGGCGGTGCAACGCAACGTTTCCGCCGACACATCGAACACCAACGTTTGCTCCCGCCATGCAACGACGGTTAAACAGCAGCCGTTGAGCGCAATGCTGTCGCCCAGCGTAACGTCAGTTAAATCCAGCGCCGATGCATCGACGTCGAGCGCCACGCCACCCGCTTTAGGCGTCACGGTTTTGATAGCGCCAACAGCGGCAATGATTCCGGTAAACATTCAACCCTCCTTGCGACAAAGGCGTAAACGCATATCGTCACCGACATGCTCAACTTCAGTAAAAGAAAAATCAGCGTAAACATTCAACTCGTTCAAAGGCGCAGCAAGCTCGAACATCGGCAGTGCCCGTGATCCGAGTAATTTAGGTGCCAGATACACCAGCAGTTCATCAATAAGCCCCGCTTCAAGCAACGCGCCATTCAACCAAGCGCCCGCTTCGACATGCAGTTCATTGATCTCCAGCTTCGCCAACATTGCCATCAATATCCGTAGGTCTTCACTGCCATACCTTCCCTCCGATCCGGTGGCTGGGAGCAATACATGGCGAACATGCGAAGGCCAAGACGATAGTCGTTCCGTCGCCGTTACGATGAGTGTGTCGCCGCCATCGCTCATGATTCGGCTGGTCACAGGCACCCTTGCCAGACGGTCAAGCACAATGCGTAACGGCTGCCGCGACGTCGCCACCGCCCGCACAGTCAACGACGGATCGTCCGCCAAAACGGTTCCGATACCGGTCAACAGCGCACAAGCGCGAGCGCGAAAGGCGTGGCCGTCGTCGCGCGCTGCCGGTTGCGTGATCCACTGACTGCGGCCATCGGCTAAGGCTGTTTTGCCATCGAGACTGGCGGCAATTTTGCTGCGAACCCACGGACGCCCGCGCTGCATTCGCGAGATAAAGCCACGGTTCAATTCACGCGCTTCCTCTTCGAGCAAACCGGAATCGAAAGCAATGCCCGCCGCCCGCAACACTTGACCGCCATGCGCCGCCACCGGATTCGGATCCGCGCACGCTGCGATCACCCGGCGGATGCCGGCAGCGATGATCGCTTCGGTACAAGGCGGCACCCGACCATGATGGCAACACGGTTCCAACGAAACGACCATCGTCGCACCGCGCACATCATGACCACGAGTACGCGCATCGGCCAGCGCCGCTGTTTCTGCGTGCGCTTCGCCTGCTTTCTGATGCCAGCCTTCGCCAAGCACTTCCTCACCCTTGACGATGACGCATCCGACACGCGGGTTCGGCGTCGTCGTGTACAGTCCCCGCGCCGCTAAAGTCAGCGCGCGCTGCATGTGACGAACATCTGCTTCAGACCAGCGCATGATTTCAATTCGTCTTAGAGCGGTTTTTGTTTAAGCGCATACACCGAAACAATGTTAGGCAAACCGTTTTAACCACAAAGAACGTCATCTTTGCGCTCTCTGCGATTAATGTTTTTACTCCGGCTTTTCCATCGTTTTCAGCACATTATGAAAATCAGAAACGTCCTTGAACGAACGGTACACCGAAGCAAAGCGGATATAGGCTACTTTGTCGAGTTTGTACAACTCTTTCATCACCATCTCGCCAATTTGCCGCGACGGTACTTCGCGTTCGCCCAACGAGAGCAACTGCTGGACAACGCGCTGGATCGCCGCATCGACCGCTTCGGTTTCAACCGCTCTTTTATGCAACGCCCGCTGAAAACTGACGCGCAGTCTGCTTTCGTCGAACTCGGCACGGCTGCCATCGCTTTTGACGATTTGCGGCATCCGCAACTCTACGGTTTCGTACGTCGTAAAACGTTTTTGACACACCGCGCAACGGCGGCGGCGGCGAATCGAATCGCCCGCCTCTGACACCCGCGAGTCGATCACCTGAGTATCATCGCTTCGGCAGAATGGGCACTTCATAAGCGCTTCCCCGGTTTAATTGTTATAAACAGGAAACTTCGCGGCCAACGCAGCCACTTCCGCTTTTACCCGCGCCAGCACTTTGTCGTCTTCCGGCGCATCGAGTACGTCGGCGATCAAATGTGCGAGTTTTTCGCATTCGAACACCGAGAAGCCGCGCGTGGTCGACGCCGGACTGCCGATGCGGATACCGGAAGTCACGAACGGTTTTTCAGGGTCGTTCGGAATCGAATTCTTGTTGACCGTGATATGCACTTTGCCCAACACTTCTTCGGCGGCTTTACCGGTAATTTTTTTGGCGCGCAAATCGACGAGGAACATGTGTGAATCGGTGCCGCCAGAAACGATGCGCAAGCCGCGTTCACCCAATGTTTTCGCCAGCACACGGGCGTTTTCCAGAACATGCATCTGATACGTCTTGAAATCTTTCGAGAGCGCCTCACCGAGCGCCGCCGCTTTGGCAGCAATCACATGCATCAGCGGCCCACCTTGCAGACCGGGGAATACCGCCGAGTTGATCGCCTTCTCGTTCTCCGCCCGGGTCAGCACCAGGCCGCCGCGTGGACCGCGCAACGTTTTGTGCGTTGTCGTCGTCACGTAATCGGCAAACGGCACGGGGCTCGGATACAGATCCGCTGCAACCAATCCGGCGTAGTGCGCCATATCAACCATCAGCATCGCCCCAACGTGATCGGCCACTGTCTTGAACCTTTTCCAGTCGATCACCCGCGAATACGCAGAAGCTCCAGCCACAATCAGTTTGGGCTTGTGCTCTTCTGCCAGCTTCGCCATTTTTTCGTAATCGATCCGTTCATTCTCATCGAGTCCGTAAGCCACGATGTTGAACCATTTTCCGGACATGTTCACCGGTGAACCATGCGTCAAATGCCCACCATGCGGCAGGCTCATGCCGAGAACCGTATCACCCGGTTGCAGCGTCGCAAAAAACACCGCCTGATTGGCCTGCGCGCCGGAATGCGGCTGCACATTCGCCGCCTGCGCGCCAAATACTTTTTTGGCGCGGTCGATCGCCAGTTGTTCGGCCTGATCAACGAACTCGCAACCGCCGTAGTAACGTTTGCCCGGATAACCTTCCGCGTATTTGTTGGTCAGTTGCGAACCCTGCGCCGCCATCACGCATGGGCTGGTGTAATTCTCGGAAGCGATCAGTTCGATGTGGTCTTCCTGCCGCTGTGTTTCAGCAGCGATGGCCGCCCACAATTCGGGATCGGCCTGTGCAAGTGTTGTAGAACGGGAATACATGGTATTGGCATTGATCCTAACGTAAAGGTTAAGTTTACACGTTCGCCACTATTTGTGGGAGCCTCCGCCTCCGTTCCCGGCAAACATTGTGGTTTCCGAAAGCATCCGCCCGCCGAAACGCAGGGCTTCCGCAAGCGAAAGAGC
>JAISPI010000030.1 GCA_031275075.1 Burkholderiales bacterium
GACTGGCGTTTTCCCTCCGAGCGGTCGCGTGAAATCATGCGGGCGCTGATCGATAACCGGCGCAATGTCTCGTATGCCGAAATCGACGCCCCGCATGGACACGATGCGTTTCTGCATGATGACGCGCAATATCATGCAACGGTGCGAACGTATTATGAGCGGATCGCGGCTGAACTCAGCGAACAGAGGGTGGCGTGATGAATAAAGGGCTTGAAAAAACAAACGCTCCGGCAGCGGCGGTACGCAGCGATTTTTCGTTGATTGCCGGTTGGGTGGCGCCTGGGGCGCGGGTGCTCGATCTGGGATGCGGTGACGGCAGTTTGCTGGCGTATTTGCGCCGGACGCGGCAGGTGACAGGCTATGGCGTCGAAATTTCGATTGAGGGCGTCAAGGCCAGCATTGCCCATCGCGTCAATGTGTTGCAACGCGACCTCGAAGGCGGGTTGGCCGATTTTGCCGACAACAGTTTTGACTGCGTGATTTTGTCGCAAACACTACAGGCGATGCATCGTCTGGAGGCGCTGGTCGAAAGTATGTTGCGTGTTGGCCGCGAAGCGATTGTCACCTTCCCGAATTTCGGTTACTGGTCGCTTCGCTGGCAGTTGTTGCGCGGCCGGATGCCGGTGTCCGAATCGCTGCCGTACCAGTGGTACGACACGCCGAACATTCATTTATGTACCGTCCGGGATTTTGACGATTTTCTGGCAGCGCGCCATTACCGTGTGTTGGCGCGACAAGTGTTGACGAATGACACACCAGTAACATTTTTGCCGAACGTGTTCGGACAACTGGCGCTGTACCGTTTCCAGCGGTCAGAAAAGTGAACTGAAAAAAGGGCGATCAGCTTACTTTTAAACCCAGCCGCCGCTGCAATGCCGCTTTTTTAACAATGATATCGGCGAGCGTGTATTGCTCTAGCGTTTCATACATTGCCTGGTGCGCTTCACTCAGAAAATCCTTGAGCACACAGACACCAACTAATTTGCAATAGCTGTTATTCGCACGGTTTTTGCATTTTAAACAGCCGACGAGAGGAATATCAGCCTCGCAATCATAAACCAGTTTCCCGATATTGATTTTTTCCGGCACCCGCGCCAGCCGCATACCGCCGCCTTTGCCGCGCGTCGTTTCGATATAACCATTACGCGACAGAAAATTGACGACTTTCATCAAATGGTTGTCGGAAATGCCGTGAGCAGCAGCAATTTCACGGCGCGTCACCAGAGGAGAAGCATTCTGGATCGCCAAATAGATCAAGGTTCGCAGTGAATAATCGGTAAAAGTATTAAGTCTCATGATCGCTCTTTGTGAAGTTATTTTCTTTCAAAAAGACATATAACGCTGTCAATAATTGTCGATGAGATAACGAACAATGTCAACGGAAAAGAATAAAATTCGGGTTAAATAGGCGTCTTGAGTCTTTTTTTAAAAGAGGTACCACAGGAATGTTTGGCGGCATTATCCCAGTTGGCATCCCGGTAGCAACGAGTGACCCGCCAGAAAAGCCGCTGCGGTTTGCCGTTTGCCGCCGGCAGGCTGCAATTCCAAAATCCTGAGAACACCGGTTCGGCAGGCGACATCAATGCCTTGAGGGCGTGCGGTCAGCACGGTGCCGGGCGTGGCTGTGGTGGCATCTGGCAAAAGAACGGCGCGCCAGAGTTTGAGCAACATGCCATTCCATAAGAGGTATGCGCCTGGAACAGGATTAAAGGCGCGGATGGCGCGCTCGATGGTCGCGGCATCTTGCGTCCAGTCGATGCGTGCGTGCGATTTGTCGATCTTGCTGGCGTAGGTGGCCAGAATGTTATCTTGCGGGACGCTGGTTAAAGCCCCATTTTTTTCCAGTTGACGTAAAACATCGACCGCCAACGCAGCACCGGCGGAGGCAAGAGCATCGTGCAGACTGCCGGTGGTGTCATCGGGGCTGATCGGCACTTCTCGCGTTGCGATCATTGCGCCGGTATCGAGACCGGCATCCATCTGCATCAGCGTGATGCCGGTTTGAGTGTCCCCCGCCAGAAGCGCATGCTGAATCGGTGCTGCGCCGCGCCAGCGCGGCAACAACGAAGCATGTACGTTCAGACAACCGAAACGGGGCCAGTCAAGAATTGGCTGCGGCAGAATCAGGCCGTAAGCGGCGACCACCAGCACATCGAGCGGTTGCGCCAGCAGTGGTGCGTGTGCATCGGCGGTCTTCAGCGTTGGTGGCTGCAATACCGGAATGTGATGTGCCGAAGCAAGCTGTTTGACTGGTGAAGCCGCCAGTTTCAATCCCCTCCCTTGGGCGCGATCGGGTTGAGTGAGCACAAACTCCGGTTTGAGGCCGTTATCAATCAGCGCGGCAAGAACAGCGGCAGCGAAATCAGGGGTACCGGCAAAAGCAAGGCGCATTTTAGAAGGGGTAAAGTAAGCAAGGCATGGGGCAGAGGCCGTCACAAAGCGCATTACATGGTCATTTGCCGCTGCTTGCGCAGTTTGGCGGCGATGCGCGAACGTTTCAACAGTGACAGGTAATCGACAAAGACCTTGCCGTGCAGGTGATCGATTTCATGTTGAACGCATACAGCCAAAAGGCCGTCGGCATCAAATTCGTAGCTCTGCCCTTCTTCGTTCATTGTGCGAACCGTAATGGTTTCGGCGCGTTTTATTTCATCGTAATAACCGGGAACCGACAGACAACCCTCTTCACCATAAACGCTGCCGCTGCTTTCGATGATTTCCGGGTTGATCAGCAC
>JAISPI010000106.1 GCA_031275075.1 Burkholderiales bacterium
GGGATTTTGCCCATTAGCGCGCAGACGGCGGCGAGTTCGGCGGAGCCGAGGTAAACGCGGGTGTCGATCCCGAGGCGGTTGGGGAAGTTGCGGGTGGAGGTGGACATCGCGGTCGAGCCTTTCCGAATCTGCGCCTGGTTGCCCATGCACAGCGAACAGCCGGGCATTTCCATCCGTGCGCCGGATTTGCCGAGCACGCTGTAATAGCCTTCTTCGTTCAGGATCATCGCGTCCATCTTGGTCGGCGGCGCGATCCAGAGGCGAGCCGGAATGTCGCTCTTGCCGTCAAGGACTTTACCGGCGGCGCGGAAATGGCCGATGTTGGTCATGCACGAGCCGATGAACACTTCGTCGATTTTGTCGCCGGAGACTTCGGAGAGCAGTTTCACGTCGTCCGGATCGTTCGGACAGGCGACGATCGGTTCTTTAATTTCGCTCATGTCGATTTCGATCACTGCCGCGTATTCGGCGTTGGCATCCGCTGTCAACAGTTGCGGATTGGCGATCCACGCTTCCATCGCCTTGATCCGGCGCGCAAGTGTGCGCTTGTCTTCGTAGCCGTTGGCGATCATCCATTTCATCAGCACGATGTTGGAGCGCAGGTATTCGATGATCGGCTCTTTGGAAAGCCGCACGGTGCAGCCGGCGGCGGAGCGTTCGGCAGAGGCGTCGGAAAGTTCAAACGCCTGCTCGACTTTCAGATCGGGCAGCCCTTCGATTTCAAGAATGCGACCGGAGAAGATGTTTTTCTTGCCCTGTTTCGCCACGGTCAGCAGGTCTGCTTTGATCGCGTAGTACGGGATCGCATTGACCAGATCGCGCAATGTGATGCCTTCCTGCATTTTGCCTTTGAAGCGCACGAGGATCGATTCGGGCATATCAAGCGGCATGACGCCGGTGGCTGCGGCGAACGCGACGAGGCCGGAACCGGCGGGGAACGAAATGCCGATCGGGAAACGGGTGTGCGAGTCGCCGCCGGTACCGACGGTGTCCGGGAGCAGGAAGCGGTTGAGCCAACTGTGGATGACGCCGTCGCCCGGGCGCAACGCGATGCCGCCACGGACGGAGATGAAGGAGGGCAGCGTGCGGTGCGTTTTGACATCGACGAGCTTCGGATAGGCGGCGGTGTGGCAGAAGGACTGCATCACCAGATCGGCGGAAAAGCCCAGGCAGGCGAGGTCTTTCAGCTCGTCGCGGGTCATCGGGCCGGTGGTGTCCTGCGAACCGACCGAGGTCATCCGTGGTTCACAGTAGGTGCCGGGACGCACGCCCTTGCCTTCGGGCAGACCGCAGGCGCGCCCCACCATTTTTTGCGCCAGCGAGAAGCCTTTGCCGGAATCCTTCGGCGCTTGCGGCAGCCGGAACACTGTGGACGGCGGCAGGTTCAGTGCCTCGCGTGCCTTGGCGGTCAAACCGCGGCCAATGATCAGTGGGATACGGCCACCGGCACGCACTTCGTCGAGCAGCACCGGCGTTTTTAGTGTCGCTTCGGCAATCGCAGCGCCATTTTTCAGCGCTTTGACGGTTGCTTTTGCACGGTCGATGACGAGTTCGATTTCGTCGCCCATGTTCATTTGCGCAACGTCAATTTCGATTGGCAATGCACCGGCGTCTTCTTGGGTGTTGAAAAAGATCGGTGCGATCTTGCCGCCGAGGCAAACGCCGCCGAAACGCTTGTTCGGTACGAACGGGATGTCCTCGCCGGTCCACCACAGCACGGAGTTGGTCGCCGACTTGCGCGAGGAGCCGGTACCGACGACATCGCCGACATAGGCGACCGGATAGCCCTTCGCTTTTAACGCTTCGATCTGCTTGATCGGGCCGCGTTCGCCGGGCTGGTCGGCGTCGATGCCGGGGCGCGGGTTTTTCAGCATCGCCACTGCATGCAGCGGAATGTCCGGGCGGCTCCAGGCGTCTGGCGCGGGGGAAAGATCGTCGGTGTTGGTTTCGCCGGTGACTTTGAACACGGTGATTTTGAGTTTTTCCGGGACTTCCGGGCGCGACGTGAACCATTCCGCGTCAGCCCAAGAGCGCAGCACTGCGGCGGCATTGGCGTTGCCTTGCTCAGCCAGTTTGCGCACGTCGTGGAAATAATCGAACATCAACAACGTGAATTTGAGCGTGTTGGCGGCAATCGCGCCGACTTCGGCGTCAGCAAGCAGCGCGATCAGCGGTTTCACGTTGTAGCCGCCGAGCATCGTACCAAGCAACTCGGTGGCTTTGGCGCGCGAGACGAGCGGGCTTTTTGTTTCGTTTCGGGTGATTTGCGCCAGAAATTCCGCCTTGACTTGCGCTGCGTCGTCAACACCGGCGGGAACACGGTGCGTGAGCAATTCGAGCAGGAACGCTTCTTCTCCCGCCGGAGGATTCCGCAACAACTGCACCAGCGCCTCGGTTTGTTGTTTGGAAAGCGGAAGCGGCGGAATACCCAGCGCGGCACGTTCGGCGGCGTGTTGGCGATAAGCGTCTAGCATTTTGAATCCTTTCTGTGCAAAGCGGAAAAACAACAGTAAAAACAATAATTATACGATTCGGGAGGTTTTTCCGGCTCAAAGGTGATTGCCTTCGAGCCGGACGAGGCGGGATTAACCCAGCAACGGAGCGACTGCCGTGCGCTCTTCCTCAAGCTCTTTTAACGTCACGGCGATCCGTGCCTTGGAAAATTCGTCAATCGGCAGGCCGGGCACGACCTGGTATTCGCCGTTGGCGCAGGTCACCGGGAAGCCAAACATCACGTCTTCCGGAATGCCGTACTGGCCGCTTGACGGAACGCCCATGGTGACCCAATGGCCGTTCGTGCCGAGTACCCAGTCGCGGATGTGGCAGATCGCGGCGTTGGCGGCGGAAGCGGCGCTGGAAGCGCCACGCGCCGCGATAATCGCCGCGCCGCGCTTGCCGACGGTCGGCAGGAACACGTCGCTGTTCCAAGCGTCATCATTGATTTTGTCCTTGAGCGAAGCGCCGCCGCAGACGGCGAAGCGATAATCGGCGTACATCGTCGGCGAATGGTTGCCCCAAACGGCGATTTTTTCGATGCCGGCGACCGGCACGCCGGCTTTTAACGCCAGTTGCATCAGCGCCCGGTTGTGGTCGAGCCGCAACATCGCGGTGAAATTCCTTTTCGGCAGCGACGGCGCCGATTTCATCGCGATATAAGCATTGGTGTTGGCCGGATTGCCAACGACCAGTACTCTGACGTCACGGCTGGCGACGGCGTCGAGCGCCTTGCCCTGGGCGATGAAAATCTTGGCGTTTTCCTGAAGCAGGTCGCTGCGCTCCATCCCCGGGCCGCGTGGTTTAGCGCCAACCAGCAGCGCAATGTCGGTATCGCGGAAAGCGTCTTTGGGATCACCGAACCCCTGCATGCCGGCAACCAGCGGGAAGGCGCAGTCCTCGATCTCCATCATCACGCCTTTCAGCGCGTCCTGCGGCTTTTCCATCGGTAGTTCGAGAAGTTGCAGAATCACCGGCTGATCCGGCCCCAACATTTCGCCGGAAGCAATCCGAAACAGCAGGCTGTAGCCGATTTGACCGGCGGCACCGGTAACACTGACGCGAACAGGTTTTTTCATTTAGGGCTCCTTGGTTCAAAAAGTAGCGATGCCTGGAAGACAGCAACGCAAAAGATGAAATGGCGAAAACACTTAATGTTAGGCTGGACATTCCAAGCTGTAAAGGGCTTAAATTACCCGTTTCACTTTAGGGTTATAGGTCATTGGCAGTAGGGTTATTAAGTCGATAAAGCGGGTTTCCGTGGAAAAGTTAATTCGGTGACAAAACATGCGTGACACTACCCCTGATCTTGCTTACAATGAAGCGCAACTCCATTAACTAACCATTGCAAAAGGAAAGGGAAAGGCCATGACGGAAAAAACTGCGACCATTTCGTTTTCAGACGGTTCACCAGCGATCACGCTGCCGATGTTTGAGGCAAGCATGGGGCCGGATGTAATCGACATCCGAGCGTTGTATGGAAAGACTGGCAAGTTTACTTACGACCCGGGTTTCCTTTCGACGGCATCATGCGGCTCCACCATCACTTTCATTGATGGTGACAAGGGCGAGTTGCTTTATCGCGGTTATCCGATTGACGATCTGGCGCACCACTGCAACTTTCTCGAAGTTTGCCAACTGCTGATTTACGGCAACCTTCCGACGAAAGAGCAGAACGATAAATTCACCCAGCGGGTGCTGCACCACACGATGGTGCATGAGCAGATGCACTATTTCTTGCGCGGTTTTCGCCGAGATTCGCACCCGATGGCGGTGTTGACTGGATTGGTCGGGGCGATGTCGGCCTTCTATCCGGATTCGATGGATATCCATGATGCGAAGAAGCGCGAGATGTCGGCGATCCGCCTGATCTCGAAAATGCCGGCGCTGGTGGCGATGGCGTACAAGTACTCGATCGGCGAACCGTATGTGTATCCCGACAACAGCCTGTCCTATGCTGGCAACTTCCTGCGAATGATGTTTGCAACGCCATGCGAACCGTACAAGGTCAATCCGGTGATCGAGCGGGCCTTCGACCGCATTCTGACCCTGCATGCGGATCACGAGCAAAATGCTTCGACCTCGACCGTGCGCTTGTGCGCTTCCTCTGGCACCAACCCGATCGCGGCGATTGCCGCCGGTGTGGCGTGTCTGTGGGGGCCGTCGCATGGCGGCGCCAACGAAGCCTGCCTCATGATGTTGGACGAGATTCAGGCGGCAGGTGGCGTTGAAAAGATCGGCGAATTTGTTGCCAAGGTCAAAGACAAGAATTCCGGCGTCCGGCTGATGGGCTTCGGTCATCGCGTCTACAAGAATTACGATCCGCGCGCCAAGCTGATGCGCGAAACCTGCCACGAAGTGCTTAACGAGCTTGGGCTGGGCAACGATCCCCAATTCAAGTTGGCGATGACGCTGGAGAAAATTGCGCTGGAAGACGATTATTTCGTATCTCGCAAACTGTATCCGAACGTCGATTTCTACTCCGGTATCGTCCAGAAAGCGATCGGTATTCCGACGCCGCTGTTCACTGCGATTTTCGCGCTGGCGCGCACCGTCGGCTGGATCGCGCAATTGAATGAGATGATCGCCGATCCCGAGTATAAGATCGGTCGGCCGCGTCAGCGTTATATCGGCGAGAAGACTCGTAAGGTAAAACCGATAAATGAGCGTTAAGCAACGCGGGGCGGGTTTCGAACATGAGTCATGAGGTAAGCGATGAATCGTCCTACTGGCATGAAGGATAATTTATCCACCAGTGCCTTGTTCGGAGGCAATGCCCCGTTTATTGAAGAGCAGTACGAACGTTATCTTGAAGACCCGTCGTCAGTCGGCGAAGAATGGCGCGATTATTTCGACCGACTGCGCGGCGGGGTTCGTGATGTACCGCATGCGCCGATTGTGCGCGCTTTCGAGCAGTTGGCGAAAGCGCCGACACAACCGGTTGCGGCGGCAAACCCCGGAGGGATTCACGACAGCCAACAGGCAGCGGTGCAGCTGCTGATCAGCCGCTACCGGATCCTCGGGATACAACAGGCCAACCTCGATCCGCTTCAACGGCACCCGTCGGGACCGCTGCCGGAACTTGATCCGAAGACATACGGTTTTACCGATGTTGATATGGAAACCGAGTTTGCCACCGGATCATTGCATTTTGCGCCGCACGCCAAGCTTAAAGACATCTTACGGCTCTTGAAGGACACTTATTGCCGGACAATAGGCGTCGAATTCATGTACATGACCAACACCACGCAGCGTGAATGGTTGCGTGAACGATTGGAAACGGTGCATGGACGACCAGAGATCGCTCCGGCGACGCAACGGTTTATTTTGGAACGGCTCACTGCCGCGGAAACACTGGAGCGTTATCTGCACACCCGTTATGTTGGACAGAAACGATTTTCGGGCGAGGGCGGAGAGACGTTGTTGCCGATGCTCGATCATTTTATCCAGAAAGCGGGCGCTGACGGTGCGCAGGAAATCGTGATCGGCATGGCGCACCGTTCGCGGCTCAATGTGCTGATCAATACGATGGGCAAAATGCCGTCCGAACTGTTCAGCGAATTTGAGGGAAAAGTCTCGCTCGATCTGCTGGCGGGCGACGTCAAATACCACAAAGGTTTTTCGTCGAACGTTACGACACCCGGCGGTCCTGTTCACTTGTCGCTTGCGTTCAATCCTTCGCATCTCGAAATTGTCAATCCGGTGGTCGAAGGTTCAGTGCGTGCTCGTCAACGGCGACGCAACGATCTGACCGGCGACAAGGTGCTGCCAATACTGATTCACGGCGATGCGGCGTTGGCCGGACAGGGCGTCAATCAGGAAGTGTTGAACATGGCGCAAACACGCGGTTACACCACAGGCGGTACGGTGCATATCGTGGTCAACAATCAGATCGGTTTTACCACGTCCGATCCGCGCGACACCCGTGGAACGACGTACTGCACCGACATCGCCAAGATGATCGAAGCGCCTATTTTGCACGTCAATGGCGACGATCCCGAGATTTGTTTGTTTGCGATTGAGTTGGCGCTGGCGTTCCGAATGAAATTTCATAAAGACGTTTTTATCGATCTGGTGTGCTTCCGAAAACTGGGGCACAACGAAGCCGATGAACCGATGGTCACACAGCCGTTGATGTACAAAAAAATCAACGCTCATATCGGGACACGCAAACTCTACGCTGATCGGCTTGAACAGGCTGGCGTGATTACGGCAGGCGAAGCCGACAAGATGGTTGCGACTTATCGGGCGGCGCTTGATCGCGGTGAACATACCAACAGCACGATCCTGTCCAATTACACAACGTCGCATCCGGCCAATTGGGTGCCGTACAAAGGAAAACAGTGGACCGAGCCGGTTGATACCCGGGTCGATTATGCGCATTTGCAAACGTTGGCGCGAAAAATCACCGAAGTACCCGCCCATTTCAAATTGCATCCGCGTGTCGAGAAGGTGATCGCCGACCGCAGAACAATGGGAGAGGGCAAGTTGCCGCTCGACTGGGGGATGGCGGAAAATCTCGGTTACGCCGTGCTGCTTGACCGTGGCTATCCCGTGCGTTTGTCAGGAGAGGATGTCGGGCGAGGCACTTTTTCGCACAGGCACGCGGTGTTGCACGATCAAAATCGCGAACGCTGGGATGCAGGGTCTTGGATACCGTTGCAGCACATCAAGGAAAAACAGCCGGAATTTGAAATCATCGATTCGGTTCTGACCGAAAATGCCGTGTTGGCTTTTGAGTATGGCTATGCAACATCGGCGCCCGAACAAATGGTGATCTGGGAGGCGCAGTTTGGCGATTTCGCCAACGGCGCACAAGTGGTGATCGACCAGTTCATCAGCTCTGGCGAAGTGAAATGGGGACGCTTGTGCGGATTGACGTTGCTGCTGCCGCACGGTTACGAAGGGCAGGGGCCGGAGCACTCGTCGGCGCGACCCGAACGGTTCTTGCAATTGTGCGCACAGCACAACATGCAGTTTGTAGTGCCCTCGACACCGGCGCAGATGTTTCATCTGTTATGCCGTCAGATGTTGCGACCCTACCGCAAACCGCTGGTGGTCATGACACCGAAGAGTTTGTTGCGTCACAAAGAAGCGGTATCGGAACTGCGCGAGCTTTCAGACGGCAAGTTCCACAACGTGATTGGCGACGCAGCGGCCGATCCGAAAAAAATCAAACGTATCGTCTTGTGCTCCGGCAAAATTTATTACGAACTCAACGCTTACCGGCGCGAACACCAGCGCGAAGATGTGGCGATTGTGCGTCTCGAACAACAATACCCTTTCCCGCATGAGGCGTTTAAGGCGGAAATTGGCCGTTATCCGAAAGCGACGGAAATCGTCTGGTGTCAGGAAGAGCCGCAAAACCAGGGCGCCTGGTACCGTTTGCGGGCATACTTGCGGACGGACAAGGGCGACAATCTCGTGTTGGCCTATGCTGGACGTGCGGTCTCGGCATCGCCGGCCGTAGGCTATACAGCCAAACACACTGCGGAACAGAAGAAAGTTATCGAAGACGCCTTTGCGGATTCTTCGGCGCTGGCACCTGGCGGCATGTTTACCAAAGGATAAAGCACGGAAGGAAACAGTCACGATGAAGATTGAAATCAAAATCCCAACGCTCCCTGAATCAGTCAGTGAAGCCACATTGGTGCAGTGGCGCAAAAAATCGGGCGAAGCCGTCGCTCGCGATGAAAACCTGATCGATCTTGAAACCGACAAAGTGGTATTGGAACTGCCGGCGCCGGAGGCTGGCGTTTTGGTTGAAATCATTGAAAGCGACGGTGCTGTTGTCAAGGCTGGACAAGTGATCGCCTTGCTTGATACGGCTGCGGTGGTCGCGCCGGTCAGGAAAGCGGCGCCTGCGACATCGGAACCAGCAGCAGTTGCCGTTAAGACCGAGGCGGCTGCGTTGCCGGCTGCCCGCAAGCTGATGGGAGAAAAAAATTTGGCGGCAACGGATATCGAAGGCAGCGGTCGCGGCAACAGGATCACCAAAGCCGATGTGATGTCCGCTGCGACGAAAGCGCCGGGAGTACCCGCAACACCAACAGCGGCAACGCCGCTACCGACGGTGAGCGGCGCAACGGGTTCTGGCCGTATCGAACAGCGTGTGCCGATGTCAAGGCTGCGCCAGCGTGTTGCTGAACGGCTGGTGGAATCGCAATCGACGGCGGCGATTTTGACCACGTTCAACGAAGTCAACATGCAGCCAGTGATTGATTTGCGTAACAAATACCGTGACCGTTTCGAGAAAGTGCACGGCATCCGTTTGGGTTTCATGGGGTTCTTTGTCAAGGCAGTCGTTTACGCGTTGAAAAAATACCCGATCGTGAATGCTTCAATTGACGGAAGCGATGTGTTGTATCACGGTTATTTCGACATTGGCGTGGCCGTCGGCAGTCCGCGCGGACTGGTGGTGCCGGTTCTGCGTGACGCGGATCAAAAACCATTCGTCGAGATCGAAAAACAGATCGGCGACTTCGGCAAGCGCGCTCAGGAAGGCAAGCTCACCCTTGAAGAATTGACAGGTGGCACGTTTACGATCAGCAACGGTGGCGTTTTCGGCTCGATGATGTCAACGCCGATCATCAACCCGCCGCAATCTGCGATTCTCGGCGTGCATGCGACCAAGGAGCGGCCGGTCGTTGAAAACGGCCAGATCGTGATCCGGCCAATGAATTATTTGGCGTTGTCGTACGATCATCGTTTGATCGACGGTCGCGAAGCGGTGTTGACATTGGTAGCGATTAAAGAGGCGTTGGAAGATCCGGCGCGTATTCTGTTGGATATCTGATGAAAAGATGAAAACAGCGATGGCAAACACGTTTGATGTAGTGGTGATCGGGGCAGGGCCGGGCGGTTATATCGCGGCGATTCGGGCGGCGCAGTTGGGGTTTTCCGTAGCATGCGTCGATGATGGTGTGCGTGCTGACGGCAAACCGGCGCCAGGCGGTACTTGCACCAACGTGGGTTGCATTCCGTCAAAAGCGTTGCTGCAATCGTCCGAACATTACGACATGGCTCGTGCGCATTTCGCAGAGCACGGCATCGGCCTGAAAGACCTGAGCATTGATGTTCCGAAAATGATCGCCCGCAAGGCAAAAATCGTTCAGCAAACCAATGAGGGCATTCTTTACCTCTTCAAGAAAAACAAGATCACATTTTTCCAAGGACGAGCGGCGTTTGATGGCAAAGGAAAAGACGGCTGGCAGTTGAACGTTTCTCCGGTTGGCCTCAATAAAAACGTCGAAACGCTGGCGGCGACGCATGTGATCATTGCTACCGGCTCGTCGCCGCGCGCGTTGCCCGGAGCGCCGTTCGACAATAAACGTATCCTCGACAACGAAGGCGCGTTGGCACTGGACGAAATGCCAAAACGGCTGGGTGTCGTCGGCGCCGGTGTGATCGGCCTCGAAATGGGGTCGGTATGGCGGCGCTTGGGCGCGGAGGTGACGTTGCTCGAAGCGTTGCCCGAATTTCTCGGTGTTGCCGATGCCGCAGTCGCCAAAGAGGCAGCGAAACTGTTCAAGGCGCAAGGCTTGGCGATTCACCTCGGCGTGAAAATCACGCATGTTAAAAGTAACGCCAATGAAGTTACAGTGGAATACACCGACGCAGCGGGCGCTGCGCAGAAAGTGGTATTCGACAAGCTCATTGTTTCCATCGGTCGCGTGCCTAATACCAGCGGATTAAATGCAGAAGCCGTTGGGCTGACGCTTGATGAGCGCGGGTTTGTCGCGGTCGATGATGATTGTCGTACCCATTTGCCTAACGTTTGGGCGATTGGTGATGTGGTGCGCGGGCCAATGCTGGCGCACAAGGCGGAAGAAGAAGGTGTGGCGGTGGCCGAACGGCTGGCCGGACAGAAACCGCACGTCGATTTCGATAAGGTTCCCTATGTGATTTATACGTCTCCTGAAATCGCCTGGGTCGGTAAAACCGAACAACAGTTGAAAGCTGCCGGTGTTTCATATCGAACTGGAAGCATTCCGTTCATGGCGAATGGTCGCGCTCGCGCGCTCGGCGATACACGGGGATTCGTCAAATGGCTGGCCGATGCAGCGACCGACCGCGTGCTCGGTTTGCACATCATCGGGCCAATGGCTTCAGAGCTGGTGATGGAGGGCGTGATTGCAATGGAGTTCGGTGCCTCGAGTGAAGACATTGCGCGTATTTGCCACGCGCATCCGACGTTGGCTGAAACCGTCAAGGAAGCGGCGTTGGCGCTGGATGGACGAGCGTTGAATTTTTAAGCCGTGGACAACCTGAATGGAGGCTTCCCGTTTTTACAAAAGGGTTATCTTTTTCGGGTTCAATGGTATGATTAAAAAGAGCAATCGGAAACAATGACGCGGGCGTCCAGAGTTGCCCGCTTGGCAGAATCGCGTGGTGCGAAACGATAAACAGGTAAGAGATGCGACCAAGGCGGATGTAACATGCAAGGAATTTATTTTCCGATTTTTCTTATCATTATCTCAGGCTTGCTGATCGGTCTTTCGATGATAGCGGCGAATCGGTTACTTGCACCGGTGCGCCCTGATTTCGAAAAAGAACTTCCTTATGAATGTGGCTTTGATGCACTGGAAGACGCACGTTCACCATTCAACACTCGCTACTATCTGGTAGCGATTCTTTTTATCCTTTTTGATCTTGAGTTGATTTTTCTGCTGCCGTGGGCAGTGGCGCTCCCGGAAATCGGAAACGCCGGATTTGTAGCGATGCTGATTTTTCTGGCGTTGTTGGGCTTGGGGTTTGTCTATGAATGGCGTCGCAATGCGTTGGAATGGGATTGAGGCGATGGCTTTGACACCGATTTCGCTGACGCCCGATCATCAGACTGCCACTGGTGTGTTGAATGAAAACGTTGAAACGTATGGTTTTGCGACGACGACCCTGGCCAATCTTATCGCTTGGGCGCGCGACGGGTCGATGTGGCCGGTGACGTTCGGACTGGCGTGTTGCGCCATGGAAATGATGAATGCCGGCGCGGCGCGTTACGACCTCGATCGTTTTGGAACGATATTTCGTCCCAGCCCTCGGCAGTCCGATGTGATGATTGTCGCTGGGACGCTGTGCAATAAAATGGCGCCCGCGTTACGACGGGTTTACGATCAAATGGCCGAGCCGCGCTGGGTCATTTCAATGGGGTCGTGTGCCAATGGCGGCGGCTATTATCATCATTCTTATTCGGTCGTGCGTGGTTGTGATCGCATCGTGCCGGTCGATATTTATGTGCCAGGCTGTCCGCCGACAGCAGAAGCACTGGTGTATGGCATTCTGCAATTACAAAACAAAATCTGGCGGACGCGGATGGTGAAACGTTCATGAGACCGTCGCTGCAACAACTTAAAAAGGCGCTGACCGGGATTCTCGGCAATGGAGGGGCTGGCTTCATTGAGGCGCACCATGAGTTGACGTTGGAAGTGGCGGCGGCACAGTTACCGACGACGATGCGGCGCTTGCGCGATGAACTATCGTTTGATGCGTTGATCGATGTGGCCGGCGTCGATTATCGGGATTTTGTTGACCGCGATCCGGAAGCGCCGCGTTTTGCCGTTGTTTACCATTTGCTGTCAACCAGACGTAACTGGCGGTTGCGGGTTCGCGTCTTTATCGAGGACGGGACGGCGCTGGCGGTTCCTTCGATGGTTCCATTGTGGCCGTCGGCGAACTGGATGGAACGTGAATGCTTCGACATGTTCGGTATTGCTTTTGACGGCCATCCCGATCTGCGCCGGATTCTTACCGATTACGGTTTTACCGGCTATCCGTTCCGAAAAGATTTTCCGCTTTCAGGCCATCTCGAAATGCGCTATGACTCGGAACAGAAGCGAATCGTGTACGAATCGGTAACGATTGTGCCGCGTGATAACGTGCCGCGTATTGTCCGCGGACCGCATTACGGTGACGATACGCCGATGTCGCCGTCTCCTGATGAACCGAAAGGGTGAGATGGGCGAGTACCGCTATCAACTCAATTTCGGACCACAACACCCATCGGCGCACGGTGTGTTGCGTCTTGTGCTGGAGCTTGACGGCGAGGTAGTGGTGCGCGCCGATCCACATATCGGGCTGTTGCATCGCGGCACCGAAAAGCTGATTGAGCACAAAACCTACCTGCAAGGGCTTCCCTATCTGGATCGGCTCGATTACAGCTCAATGATGGCGAACGAGCATGCATTTTGTCTGGCGGTCGAAAAACTGTTGCAGATTGATGTGCCGGTACGCGCACAATATCTGCGGGTGATGTTCGATGAGTTGTCGCGGGTGATGAATCACATGCTGTGGATTGGAACGTGCGCGCTGGACCTTGGCGCGATGACGGCCTTTCTGTTTGGCGCCCGTGAGCGCGAATCTGTTTTCGATATTTTCGAAGCGACCTGCGGCGCCCGGATGCATCCAAATTATTACCGGCCGGGGGGAGTGTACCGCGACCTTCCAGACAGAATGCCTCAGTACAAGTCGTCATTGCGCAGCGCCGAAGAACTGGCGCAGATGAATGCTAACCGGCAAGGGTCAGTACTCGATTTTATCGACGCGTTTGCCAAGCAATTGCCGTCGCGCGTTGACGATTTCGAAACGTTGTTGACGGATAACCGTATTTGGAAACAACGCACCGTCGGTATCGGTGTGGTGTCGGCCGAGCAAGCGGTTGCAATGGGGTGTACCGGTTCGATGCTGCGCGCTTCCGGCATTGCTTGGGATTTGCGCAAGAAGCAGCCGTACGCCGTCTATGACCGGCTCGATTTCGATATTCCGATAGGTACCGCGGGTGATTGCTATGATCGTTATCTGGTGCGGATGGAAGAATGCCGGCAATCGGCTCGGTTGATTCGACAATGTGTCGACTGGTTGCGAGTCAATTCCGGTTCGGTGATGACCGACGACCGTAAGGTCGCGCCACCGCCGCGCGCTGAAATAAAAACCGACATGGAGGCGCTGATTCACCATTTCAAATTGTTTACGGAAGGTTTTACGGTGCCAGCCGGCGAAGTGTATGCGGCGGTTGAACATCCGAAAGGTGAATTCGGCGTGTACATGATTTCCGATGGAGGCAATAAACCGTATCGCATCAAACTGCACACGCCGGATTTTGTACATTTGTCGATGCTTGCAACGATGGCTCCAGGCCATATGTTGTCCGATGTTGTGGCATTGATCGGTACCTACGATGTCGTCTTTGGTTCGGTCGACCGTTAAGAGAGAAACGACAATGCCACTTTCCGCCGCCACCCGTCAGAAAATCGATAAAGCCATCGCCAAATATCCGGCGGGTCGACAGCAGTCGGCGGTGATGGCGGCGCTGACGATTGCGCAGACGGAACATGGTTGGCTTTCGTCGGAAACATTGCGCGAGGTGGCGGAATATTTGAACATGCCGCCGGTTGCCGTGTATGAAGTGGCGTCGTTTTATTCGATGTACCACCTTAAACCGATGGGACGCTATGTGCTGACGCTATGCACCAATCTGCCGTGCGCTTTGCAGGGATCCGATGTTGCCGCGCGTTATTTACAGGAGACGTTGAAAATCGGTTGGAAAGAAACCACTCCGGATGGAATGTTCACGTTGCTCCAAGGCGAATGCATGGGCGCCTGTCAGGAAGCGCCGGTATTGCTTGCCAACCACCAACGGATGTGTTGCAAAATGACACCGCCGCAAATTGATGCGTTGCTGGTGCAATTACGCGCCGAAGCGAGCCAAGAGGAGCGTCACGAATGAGAACCTTTCTCGACTTCGGTTCAGACGCTGTGCTGTTGGCGGGATTGACCGGGGACAACTGGAGGCTTAAAGACTATGTCGCGCGTGGCGGCTATGAAGCGCTCAAGAAAATTCTGAATGAGCATATTGCGCCCGAAGAAGTGCTTGCCGAAATCAAGTTGTCGGCATTGCGCGGCCGTGGCGGCGCCGGTTTTCCGACCGGAATGAAGTGGAGCTTCATGCCGCCCAATGCGCCTGAAAAGTACGTCGTCTGCAATGCAGACGAAGGTGAGCCTGGAACGTTTAAAGATCGCGATATTCTGCGTTTTAATCCGCATGCAGTCATTGAAGGAATGATTATTGCGGCTTATGTGATGGGGTGTGCGCGCGGCTACAACTACATCCACGGTGAAATCTGGGAAGTGTACGAGCGCTGCGAAGAGGCGCTTGACGAAGCGCGCGCGGCGGGATTCATCGGATCGCATATCATGGGCAGCGGTTTTTCATTTGAGCTGTTCAACCACCATGGTTTCGGCGCTTATATTTGCGGTGAAGAAACGGCGCTGCTCGAATCGTTAGAAGGCAAAAAAGGACAATCGCGCTACAAACCGCCGTTTCCGGCCAACGTCGGCCTGTACGGTAAACCGACGACGGTCAACAATGTCGAGACGCTGGCCTGTGTGCCGCTCATCGTCAAAAACGGAGGCCAATGGTTCCAGAACCTTGGACAGCCCAACGCTGGCGGTACCAAGATTTTTTCGGTGTCGGGTGATGTTGAGCGCCCGGGCAATTACGAGTTGCGACTGGGCACGCCGTTTGCGACGCTTCTGGAAATGGCCGGCGGCGTGCGCGGCGGTCGGCGACTGAAAGCCGTGATTCCCGGCGGCTCGTCATCACCGGTGTTGCCGGCAGCCATCATGATGGAGACGCATCTCGATTACAATTCGATTGCCAAAGCCGGTTCAATGTTGGGGTCAGGCGCGGTGATCGTGATGGACGAAACGCGCTGCATGGTGCGCTGCCTGCAACGTCTGTCCGAGTTTTATCACGAGGAATCGTGCGGCCAGTGCACACCGTGCCGTGAAGGCACCGGCTGGCTGGCACGTATCATGCATCGAATCGAGCACGGAGAAGGCCGTCCCGGTGATATCGAAATGCTCGATCGGATAGCGCACGACATCATGGGCCGCACGATTTGTGCGATGGGTGACGCAGCCGCACTGCCGGTTCGCAGTTTTATAAAACATTTTCACGACGAGTTTGAGTATCACATCAAACATCGCCGTTGTCAGGTGGCCGATCATGTCTGAGACCATTGCCGATAAGAGCGGCTGGCTCAATCTTGAAATCAACGGCAAGCCGGTGCAGATGCCGCCGGGCAGCACGGTGATGGATGCTGCTCAAGCGCTGAAAGTGTTTATCCCGCATTTCTGTTATCACAAAAAGCTGTCGATTGCGGCAAGCTGCCGGATGTGTCTTGTTCAGGTCGAAAAAATTCCCAAACCGGTGCCTGCTTGCGCGACACCTGTCTCCGAGGGAATGAAAGTATGGACGCGCAGCGAGGTCGCGCTGGCGGCGCAACAAAGCGTGATGGAATTTCTGCTGATCAACCATCCGCTCGATTGTCCGATTTGCGATCAGGGCGGCGAATGCCAGTT
>JAISPI010000113.1 GCA_031275075.1 Burkholderiales bacterium
ACGTCTCGATCACGGTGAAGCTGATTTCCCCGATTGCGATGGAAGAAGGCTTGCGCTTTGCGATCCGCGAAGGTGGCCGGACGGTCGGCGCCGGAGTCGTCGCAAAAATTATTGAGTAAATAAACTGCGGCGCGGCTCGTGCAATCCCGAGCCGCTCGCCTTTAAGGCATAACATAGGGCACAACATGCAAAGCCAACGTATTCGCATTCGCCTCAAGGCGTTTGACTACAAGCTGATCGATCAGTCGGCGATGGAAATCGTCGAAACGGCCAAGCGCTCTGGTGCGGTGGTCAAGGGCCCGGTGCCGCTGCCGACCAAGATCGAGCGTTATGACGTTTTGCGTTCGCCGCATGTCAACAAGACATCGCGCGACCAGTTTGAAATCCGGACGCACCTGCGGCTGATGGATATCGTCGACCCAACCGATAAGACAGTGGACCAGTTAATGAAACTGGATTTGCCGGCAGGGGTCGATGTTGAGATTAAATTGCAGTAAAATAACCAGCCGCCCGAAATCGGGCAGGTGGTTATTGAATGAAAGCGGTAGCTGGTGGTGACCTCGGTCGCTACGGGTACCTGAAGTGAGGGGTCGGTCAATTGTAACCGGCGCCCGGGAAACCGGGTTTTTTATAAGAGGAAGACATGAGCCTTGGACTTGTTGGTCGCAAGATCGGCATGACCCGCGTTTTTACCGATGATGGCGCTGCCATTCCGGTAACGGTGCTGGATGTTGCCAATAACCGCGTCACCCAGATCAAGACGCCTGAAACGGATGGCTATGCCGCCGTGCAGGTTGCTTTTGGTCGGCGGCGGGCGACGCGCGTGACAAAGCCGCTGGCCGGACATCTCGCCAAAGCGGGAGCCGAAGCCGGTGAGTTATTAAAAGAATTTCCGGTGACGCCGGAAGAACTCTCGAATTTCAAGCCGGGCGACGTGGTCGCCGTGGACACTTTCGCTGTCGGCCAGTTGGTCGATGTGACCGGGGTGACCAAAGGGCGCGGTTTCTCGGGATCGATCCGTCGTCACAATTTCAGTTCCAACCGCGCGTCGCACGGTAACTCGGTAACGGTTCGCGCGCCCGGCTCGATTGGGATGGCGCAAGATCCTGGCCGCGTGTTTCCGGGCAAGAAGATGACCGGCCATTATGGCTGTGAACAGCGGACGGTGCAGACATTAAGCGTTGTTCGTATTGACGCCGAACGCGGCCTGTTGCTGGTCAAAGGCTCGGTGCCCGGTTCGGAAGGCGGACACATCATCGTGCGCCCGGCGGTCAAAGCGCCGGCTGAGAAAGGAGCGTGACGATGGAACTCCGACTGATTAACGAGCAGGGGAAGAAAACAGCCACTGTGGCTGCTTCTGATGCGCTGTTCGCACGCGAATACAACGAAGCGCTGGTGCATCAGGTTGTCGTTGCTTATCAGGCCAACGGGCGGCAGGGCACGCGGGCGCAGAAAGGGCGTAGCGACATCAACAAGTCGCACAAAAAACCCTGGAGGCAAAAAGGAACGGGTCGCGCTCGCGCCGGTCAAGCCAACAGCCCACTGTGGCGTGGCGGCGGCAAAATTTTCCCGAGCATGCCAGACGAAAATTTCACGCAAAAAGTTAACCGCAAGATGTATCGCGCCGGAATGGCGGCGATTCTTTCGCAGTTGGTGCGTGACGAGCGGTTGAATGTGATCGAAGCAATGGCGATTGATACGCCGAAGACCAGACAACTCAATGGCAAGATGAAAGATTTGGGACTCGCCGGCAAGATTTTGCTGGTGGTCGATCAATTCGATGAAAACCTGTATCTGGCGTCGCGCAACTTGGCGGATGTGCTGGTGTTGATGCCGCACGAAGTCGATCCGGTCAGTCTGCTGCGTTTTAACCATGTGGTGATGACCAAAGCGGCCGTTGCCCAATTCGAGGAGATGCTGGGATGAGCGCCGCGCCAACAAACACTCCCAAATTCAATCCTGAACGGTTGATGACGCTGATTCTGGCGCCGGTCGTTTCCGAAAAGGGAACGTACCTGGCGGACACTCGCAACCAAGTGATTTTCCGCGTCATCAACGATGCGACCAAGCCCGAAATCAAGGCAGCGGTTGAATTGCTGTTCAAAGTCGAAGTCGAGAGCGTGTCGGTGCTTAACGTGCACGGCAAAGAAAAGCGCTTTGGCCGGACGGTTGGTCGGCGGCGGGGCTGGAAGAAAGCCTACGTCAGCCTGAAATCGGGTCAGGAAATCAACTTCGCGCAGGAGGTCTGATCATGGCTGTCGTTAAAATGAAACCGACTTCGGCAGGACGCCGCGGTCAGATCAAAGTGGTAACGCCGGAGTTGCATAAAGGCCGTCCGGAAGCGTCGCTGGTCGAAAGCCAGAAGCGCGGATCGGGTCGCAACCATCACGGCCGGATCACGTCACGCCACAAAGGCGGTGGTCACAAGCAACATTACCGGATCGTTGATTTCCGTCGCAACAAGGATGGCATCGCCGGCAAAGTGGAACGGCTCGAATACGATCCGAACCGCAGCGCCCATCTGGCGTTGTTGTGCTACGCCGATGGTGAGCGCCGTTACATCATTGCTCCACGCGGCGTGGCGGTTGGACAAACCCTGCTCTCCGGCGCCGACGCGCCGATCAAGGCGGGCAACGCGCTGCCGGTTCGCAACATTCCGGTCGGTACGACAATTCACTGCATTGAAATGCAGCCTGGCAAGGGCGCCCAGTTGGCGCGTTCAGCCGGTACTTCGGTACAACTTCTGGCGCGCGAAGGTAACTACGCGCAGTTGCGGTTGCGTTCCGGCGAAATTCGCAGAGTGCATGTGAATTGCCGTGCAACGATTGGTGAAGTCGGCAACGGTGAGCACAGTCTGCGGCAGCTCGGCAAGGCCGGCGCCAACCGCTGGCGCGGCATCCGTCCGCAGACCCGCGCGATTGCGATGAACCCGGTCGATCACCCGATGGGCGGTCGTACCAATGGTGGCGGTGGCCGTCACCATCCGGTGTCGCCGTGGGGTCAGCCGGCCAAGGGTTATAAGACACGTAGTAACAAGCGCACCGATTCGATGATCGTACGTCGTCGGCACGCGGCGAAAGGGTAATCACACATGACACGTTCAATCAAAAAAGGACCGTTCGTTGACGAGCATCTGGTCAGAAAGGTTGATACCGCGCGTGGAAAAAACGACAAGCGCCCGATCAAGACTTGGTCGCGCCGTTCGACGGTGACGCCGGATTTCGTCGGTCTGACCATCGCGGTGCATAACGGGCGGCAGCATGTGCCGGTGTATGTGACCGAAAACATGGTCGGTCACAAGCTGGGCGAATTCGCGCTGACGCGAACATTCAAGGGGCACGCTGCTGACAAGAAAGCAGCGCCGGCCGCCGCGAAGAAGTAAAGGAGCGGAGAACCATGGGAACTACAGCAGTTTTGTACGGTGTTCGCCTGTCGGCCCAAAAGGGGCGGCTGGTTGCCGATCAAATCCGGGGTTTGCCGGTTGCGCGGGCGCTTGATGTTCTGACGTTCAGCACCAAGAAGGGTGCGCGCATCATCAAGAAAGTGCTGGAGTCGGCGATTGCCAATGCCGAGCACAACGACGGCGCGGATATTGACGAGCTTCGCGTCAAAACGATTTACGTCGACAGAGCAGAGACGCTAAAGCGCACCAGCGCTCGCGCCAAAGGGCGCGGCAACGTGATCGGCAAACAGACTTGCCATATTCGCGTGGTCGTTGGTGACGGCAACGAGAAAGGCGCATAAGGAACCGATATGGGACAGAAGATTCATCCAACCGGATTTCGTCTTTCAGTGACGCGGGACTGGGCTTCGAGCTGGTACGCCAACAGCAAGACGTTCGCTCCGACGCTGATTCAGGACATCAAAATTCGGGAATACCTGAAGAAGAAACTGGCGCATGCCTCGGTTTCGAAAGTAACGATCAAGCGCACCGCCAAGAGCGCCAAAATTACCATTCACAGCGCCCGTCCAGGTGTTGTCATCGGCAATAAAGGCAAAGACATTGATGATTTGCGTACCGATATGCGCCGCCTTGTCGGCGAGCAGAGCGTCGAAGTCGGAATTGATGAAGTGCGTAAGCCGGAAGTCGATGCGACGTTGATCGCTGCATCAATCGCGCAGCAACTGGAAAAGCGGATCATGTTCCGCCGCGCGATGAAGCGGGCAATGCAGAACGCGATGCGGCTGGGCGCGCAAGGCATCAAGGCGATGAGCGCCGGTCGATTGAACGGTGCCGAAATCGCACGCAGCGAGTGGTATCGTGAAGGCCGCGTGCCGTTGCATACGCTACGCGCCAACATTGATTATGGTGTTGCCGAGGCCAAGACCACTTATGGCATCATCGGCATCAAAGTTTGGGTTTTCAAGGGCGAAATGATGGCGCACAACGCCGAACCGGCTGCGGCCCCCGCACCGGCTCCGGAAGCGCCGAAGCGGCCACGTCGTTCAGGAGCAAAGAGCAATGTTGCAGCCAGCTAGAAGAAAATACCGCAAAGAACAGAAAGGCCGCAATCGCGGTCTGGCGATGGTGGGCGCCAAAGTTAGCTTCGGCACCTTTGGTTTGAAGGCGACAACCCGCGGCCGTTTGACGGCTCGCCAGCTTGAAGCGGCGCGGCGGGCGATGACCCGTCACATCAAGCGCGGCGGTCGGGTTTGGATTCGGGTGTTTCCGGACAAACCGATTTCGACCAAACCGGCGGAAGTGCGGATGGGAAGCGGCAAAGGCGCCCCAGAATATTATGTGGCGGAAATTCAGCCGGGCAAGGTGATCTACGAAATGGACGGCGTTGATGAGGCATTGGCGCGGGAAGCGTTTGCGCTGGCTGCCGCCAAGCTGCCGTTTCGGACGGTTTTCGTACACCGTCTGATCGGTTGACGAGAAGGGGTTTCGATGAAAAAAGACGCAAAGAAGACGCTGCGGGAAAAAGCCCCGGAAGCGTTGCAAAAAGAGTTGCAGGCGCTACTGAAGGAGCAGTTCAATTTGCGCATGCAGTTGGCGACCCAGCAGCTTCAGAATCACCAGAAGCTGAAATTTGTGCGCCGTAACATCGCGCGTGTGCGCACTTATCTGAGCCAGAAAGCGGAGCAAGCATGACGCAGACAGATCAACAAGACATGGTTGCCCGGAATCCGCTGATTGCGACATTGAGCGGCCGGGTGGTGAGCGACAAACGGGACAAGACCGTGACCGTGCTGGTCGAGCGGCGGGTGAAGCATCCGCTGTACGGCAAAGTGGTGATCCGGTCGTCCAAGTACCAGGCTCATGACGAAGGCAACGAGTGCAAGCTCGGCGACCTCGTGGAAATCAGGGCGTCCCGCAAGATATCCAAAACGAAAGCATGGGCGGTGTCGGCGGTGCTCGAAAAAGCGCCAGCGGTATAAAGGAAACGCGATGGCGGGGCTTGTCTTTATCGACAAACTCTGCCAAAATCCAAAACTTGCTTTTTTTCGCGGTGCTGGATGAGGAGCGATGCCGGGGCAGTAAGCCGGCGGGAGCAGAATACAGCGAGTGCCGCAGTTCCCCTTAACGGGGTCCAAAACTGGCTGCCGCCGAGCGGCGGGTTAAGTTGGAGAGAACGGATCATGATTCAAATGCAAACGGTGCTGGACGTTGCCGACAATACAGGCGCGCGTTCGGTGATGTGTATCAAGGTGCTGGGTGGCAGCAAGCGCCGTTACGCCAATGTCGGCGACGTCATCAAGGTGAGCATCAAGGATGCGGCACCGCGTGGCCGCGTCAAGAAGGGCGAGATTTATAGCGCAGTCGTCGTGCGGACGGCTTCGGGTGTGCGTCGGGATGACGGGGCGCGGGTGCGCTTCGATTCCAACGCAGCCGTGTTGTTGAACAATAAGCTGGAACCGATCGGAACCCGTATTTTCGGGCCGGTGACGCGTGAATTGAGAACCGAGCGCTTCATGAAGATCGTGTCGTTGGCGCCGGAAGTGATCTGAAGAGGTCGACATGCTCAAAATTCGTAAAGGTGACCAGGTGGTCGTGACCACCGGTCGTGACAAAGGTAAACGGGGCGAAGTTTCCCAGGTGCTGAATACCGAGTACCTGTTGGTGAACGGCGTGAATCAGGTCAAGCGCCACACGCGTCCCAACCCGATGAAAAATCAACCCGGCGGTATCCTCACGAAAGAGATGCCGATCCATGTTTCAAACGTGGCGATCTGGAACGCGTCGGCGAAAAAAGCCGACCGCGTCGGTTTCCGTCTGATTGAAGTTCCGGGGCAAACGCCTCGCAAAGTGCGCTACTTCAAATCGAGTGGCGAACAACTGGGCAGCTAAGGAATAGAGGATAACAATGGCCCGTCTGCAGGAATATTATCGGAAAGAAGTTGCGCCCGCGCTGATGAAACAATTTGGTTACAAGTCGGTGATGGAAGTGCCGCGCTTGACCAAAATCGTGCTCAACATGGGCGTCGGCGAAGCGGTAGCTGACAAAAAAGTTTTGGAGAACGCCGTTGGCGATCTGCAAAAAATCGCCGGCCAGAAACCGGTGATCACCAAGGCGCGCAAAGCGATTGCCGGCTTCAAGATTCGGGAAGGCTATCCGATCGGATGCATGGTGACGTTGCGCCGCGAAAGAATGTTCGAGTTTTTTGATCGTTTGGTGACCGTGGCGCTGCCGCGGGTGCGCGACTTCCGCGGGATCGGCGGTAAAGGTTTCGACGGTCGCGGAAACTTCAACATGGGCGTCAAGGAACAGATTATTTTTCCGGAAATCGAGTACGACAAGATCGACGTGTTGCGCGGATTGAACATCACCGTAGCGACGACGGCGAAAACCGATGCCGAGGCAAAAGCGTTGCTGGCGGCGTTCAAATTCCCGTTCAGGGGTTGAGAGTTATATGGCGAAATTGTCTTTGATCAACCGCGACCAGAAGCGAATGAAGCTGGTGGCGAAATACCAAAAAAAGCGCGCAGCCCTGATCGCGATCATTCAGGACAGCAAAAATTCAGAAGAAGCGCGTTTCGAGGCGCGTCTGAAATTGCAAGGGCTGCCGCGTAACGCCAACCCGACGCGTTTGCGGAACCGTTGTGCGTTGACCGGGCGTCCGCGTGGCGTGTTTCGTAAATTCGGACTGGGTCGCAGCAAGTTGCGCGAGTACGCGATGAAGGGGGAAATTCCCGGCATCGTCAAGGCCAGTTGGTAACGAGGTGATGCATGAGCATGACTGATCCAATCGCGGATATGTTGACCCGTATCCGCAACGCACAAATGGTAGAGCGGGCGACGGTGGAAATGCCTTCTTCGAAGGTTAAGGCCGCTATCGCCAAAGTGCTGAAAGATGAAGGTTATATCGAAGATTTCCGGGTGACCGGCGAGTCGATCAAACCTGTTTTGGAAATCGCGCTGAAGTATTACGCGGGACGTCCGGTGATCGAGAAGATCGAGCGGGTCTCACGGCCAGGGTTGCGCATTTATCGCGGCAAGGAAGACATTCCGCCGGTGATGAACGGACTGGGCATCGCGGTGGTATCCACCTCGCGCGGCGTGATGACGGATCGCAAGGCGCGTGCAGCCGGTATCGGCGGCGAAGTGCTGTGCATCGTGGCTTAAGGAGAAAACCATGTCACGTATTGCGAACAGCCCGGTAGCCCTGCCCGATAAAATCGAAGTTACGCTGGGCAACGATCAAATTACCGTCAAAGGTCCTCTTGGGACGTTGACGCAGCCGCTTGTCGACGGTGTGTCCGTCGAGAAGGACGGCAACAAGCTGGTTTTTAAAATGCTGAAGCCGGAAGCGCACGCGATGTCCGGAACGTTGCGCGCACTGACGGCAAACATGGTCAAAGGTGTTACGCAAGGATTCGAGCGCAAGTTGACATTGGTTGGCGTCGGCTTTCGCGCACAGTTGGCCGGTGACGCGCTGAATCTGTCGCTCGGTTTTTCACATCCGGTCGTTCACAAGTTGCCGGAAGGCGTCAAAGCCGAAGTGCCGCAGCCGACGGAGATCATCCTTAAAGGTGTTGACAAGCAGAAAGTGGGTTTGTGCGCTGCTAACATCCGCGCGTACCGTCCGCCAGAGCCGTACAAAGGCAAAGGTGTGCGTTACGCCGAAGAGCGCGTGATTCTGAAGGAAACCAAGAAGAAGTAACCGGCAAGGTAAACCTTGCGTGTTGAACGAGGTCAGGTATGAATAAA
>JAISPI010000123.1 GCA_031275075.1 Burkholderiales bacterium
CGGAAACCATTTTCTGGCAAGGCTTTGTCCAGCGCAATTTGATGACGCGCTGGGGCGATCTGACCGGCTTCGCCGTCACAACACTGATTTACAGTCTGGTTCATCTGTGGTCATTTAACGTTATGCTGTTGATGGCTGCGGCAGTATGCGGCATCTTCTGGGGCGGGTTGTACATGCTCCTGAAACCCCGGAACCTGTGGCCGCTGTTGATTTCCCATGCGGTCTGGGATGTTATGGTGTTTATTCTGTTTCCGATCGTATAAAACAACGACCGGCGAATGTCCGCGCGTCGCAAGGCTTATCCGCGGTTCAATTTTTCGATCAGCGCTTTGATTTTTTCCGGTTCTTCCACGCGAACGATACGCGCCACCGCTTTTTGCAAAACGCCGACATTCGCGCTCAAAACCCGTTCCTTAATCGCCAGCAATCCCGCCGCAGGCATGGAGAACTGCCGCAGCCCCAACCCCAGAAGCAACCATGTCATCTTCGGATCGTCGGCCATTTCGCCGCACAGAGAAATCGGCACCTCAGCTTGATTGGCGCGTTTCAAAATATGCGACAGCAACCGCAGCATCGCCGGATGCGTCGGGTTGTACAGATGGGAAACGGCTTCATCGGTACGGTCAACAGCCAGCAAATATTGCGTCAAGTCGTTCGTTCCGATCGATAAAAAATCGAGTTGTTTCAAAAAGGACCCCAACGTCAATGCTGCCGACGGCACTTCGATCATCGCGCCGATTTCCAGCGCGCGGTCGAAAGCAACGCCTTCTTCGTCAAGCCTTCGCTTGGCTTCCTCAACCGCCGCCAACAGAGGCCGTATCTCGTCACCGCCGCTCAGCATCGGCACCAACATTTTGATTTTGCCGTATGCCGAAGCGCGCAGAATAGCGCGCAACTGGGTCATGAACAGCGGCTGTTCCGCAAAGCACAAACGGATGGCCCGCAAACCCATCGCCGGATTCGGCGCAACCCGCGCCAGACTATTGATGCCCCCTCTTATTTTATCGGAACCGAGATCGAGCGTACGCAACGTCACCGGTCGCCCTTCCATGCCTTCGACGACACAACGGTAAGCTTCAAACTGCATGTCCTCATCGGGCAACGTTTCCTGATTGAGGTAAAGAAACTCGCTGCGGAATAATCCAATTCCTTGTGCGCCGGACGCGCGCACCTTATCGAGGTCGTCAGAGGATTCAATGTTCGCCAGCAAACTCACTTCGATGCCGTCGCGCGTGCGCGGACGTCGCCGTTTTAAAGTTTTCAGTGCTTCCTGACGCGCTTCTTGAGCCTGTTGCAGTTTCCGGTATTCGGAGAGAATGGCGTGATCGGGGTTGACGATCACAGTTCCGCAAGCGCCATCGACAATCACCAGTTCGCCATCACGCAGCAATTGCCGGGCGTGACGCGCCCCGACCAGCGCCGGAATTCCGAGTCCGCGCGCAACGATTGCCGTGTGCGAAGTGGCGCCACCGAGGTCGGTCACAAACGCGGCAAAATGGTGGTGTTTGAATTGCAGCAAATCTGCCGGGGACAAATCGTGCGCCACCAGAATCATGTGCGCCTCATCGTCGCTTTTCGGCAAAGCGCCGGGGCGCCCCATCAGCCGCTTTACAATCCGTTCAACGATTTGCATCACGTCGAACTTACGTTCGCGCAAATAAGGGTCTTCAAATTTTTCAAACTGCGCGACCCATGTGTCCAACTGTTGCACCAGCGCCCATTCGGCATTGCAGCCGCGCTCGGCGATATAGGTTTTAACATTATCGGTGAGGATTTCATCGTTGAGCAAAGTTTCATGCACATCAATGAAGGCCTCCATTTCCCCGAACCGATCCTCCGCCGCCATTTCCGCGCGCAACACTTTCAACTCGTAGCGCACTTCCTGAACAGCGCGCTCCAGCCGATGTATTTCCGCCTGCTCCTGCCCCGGTTCAATCATGTAATGCGACACTTCGAGCATTGCATGGGAAACGAGATGCGCACGCCCAATGGCGACCCCTTGGGAAACGCCAATACCGTGCAATGAAAAACTAAAAGTCATGTGTCAACGCCAAAATACAGATTTCGGGTTTCAGGACTCGGCTGCCGGAAAGTCTGCCGCGTAGCCATTTTCCTTTTCGCCAAAACCCGAAGCCCGAAGTCTGAAAACATTATTCCCCCTCACCAAAATAGTCGTTGATCAGCGCTTCCAGTGCTGCCATCGCTTCGTTTTCTTTTTCGCCGCTGGTTTCCAGCATTACTTTGGCGCCTTGACCGGCGGCCAACATCATCACCCCCATGATACTTTTGGCGTTAACACGCCGATTGTTACGCTCTATAAAAACATCACAAGGAAAACGCGAGGCCAGTTGTGTCAACTTGGCTGACGCCCGAGCGTGCAACCCCAGTCTGTTCGGAATAATGAGTTCACGGCGCAGCATCGCAAACACTGCCTTCTTTATTATTATCCGTCACGCACATCACGCCCTGATAACCGCCGGATAACGCCTTTTGCATTGTCACATCCAGTCCGGCCTCACGATAAGTCAAGGCCCGTACCAGCATCGGCACGCTGGCGCCGCACACCAACCCCACCCGTTGCGGCTCAACCAGCCGTTGCGCCACTCGGTAAGGCGTCGCACCACAAATGTCGGCAAAAATCAGCACTCCGGCGCCTTGATCAAGCGCCGTCACCTGCGCCTTCACTTGCTCGAACAGACATTCAGCATCGTCCGTCAACTGCGCCGACAACGCCGCGCAATACGCCGGACGCCCGCCCATTACATGCGTCAACACCTCCAGGAAAGCTTCCGCCAGAGGCGTATGCATCAACAACAGAACACCAACTTCCGTCGATTGTTTTTTTTCAGATGACTTCATGCGGCTATGGTAACTCAGGTTATGGGGGCGCCCGCAACGAAGAGCCTCAAAAAGCATTTTTGCGCAAAAACCCGCTTCAAGAATAACACATCAGCAAATATCTCTCGACCGTCATTCCCGTCATCCCACGGCAAGTTCTTCGAGTCTTTCCGCCAGCAATCCCGCCACATCGAAGCCGGTCTGCTCGGCAATTTCGACGAAGCACGTCGGGCTGGTGACGTTTACCTCGGTCAGAAAGCCGCCGATCACATCGAGACCGACAATCAGCAGCCCTTGTTCCCACAACACGGGCGCCAACGCCTCGGCAATCCCGGTTTCCCTCTCGGTCAACGGCATCGCCACGCCCTCGCCGCCCGCCGCCAGATTGCCGCGCGTTTCGCCCGGCTTCGGAATCCGCGCCAGCGCGTATGGCACCACTTTGCCGCCGATAATCAGCACCCGTTTGTCGCCATCGCGGACGGCAGGAATGAAGCGCTGCGCCATCACAGAATACGCGCCGAACTTGTTTAACGTTTCAATGATCACGTTGCGGTTGGGGTCGTCAGCGCGCACCCGAAACACCGATGCCCCCCCCATTCCGTCGAGCGGCTTCAGAATCGTATCGCAGTGTTCGTCGATGAACGCCTGCAATGCCGCAGGTTGTCGCGTCACCAGCGTTGGCGGGATGTACTGCGGGAATCGCAAAATCGCTGCTTTCTCATTGAAATCGCGAACGCGCTGCGGTTTGTTGAACACGGCGACACCGGCACGCTCCGCCATTTCCAGCACATACGTGGCGTACACATACTCCATATCGAAGGGCGGGTCCTTGCGCATCATCACCGCGTTGAACGCTACCAACGGCATTTTGGCCAAAGCCTCCTCACGGTACCAGTGCGCGTTATCGTCAGACACGGCGATCTTTCGCGCGATGGCCGCTGCCTCGCTGCCCGTTTCGTTACCGATGGCAAGCAATTCGCCGATTTCGCAAGCGTACAAATCATGCCCGCGCTTCGCCAGCGCCCGCATCATCGCCACACTGGAATCCTTGTACGCCTTGAGCTTGGCCAGCGGGTCGAGAACAAAAAGAAGGTTCATGGCGCTTTCCTTTCTTGAC
>JAISPI010000056.1 GCA_031275075.1 Burkholderiales bacterium
CGCTGCGCAATCGGCGTCAATGAATCTTCAGCGCGCCATTCGCCTTCGGTTGGCCGCCCCAGATGCGACGTCACCATCACCGCCGCACCCCGCGCCAGCGCATCTTCGATTGCCGGCAACGATGCGCGAATACGGGTATCGTCGGTAATCGCGCCTTGATCATTCTGTGGCACATTGAAATCGGCGCGAATGAAAACGCGCTTGCTGAAAACATCAATATCGGAAAGTCGTTTGAAGTTCATAGTCATCATCGCCTAATTTAATCTAGGTATTTCAAAAAACCAGAACAGAGGCCGCTATACTGCCCGCCAATGAGCATCGTTCTACCAACGCACTATAAGGTAACGCACGTAGCCTCTCCTTATGCCTTTCATGTTTTCACATCGCTAGCTATACTTTTCCGCTCTTTTTACGTGCCTCCTGCGCCTCTTTAATTACATCATCCAAAACTTTTTTTACTGCAGGCTCTGCTGTCTTACTTGCTTCTTTACACACATTCAACACTTTTTCGTGTTGATATGCGTTTGATGTAAGAGACCACTTAGCCGCCGCCCCAACAAGCAATTTGTCTGTGTCCCCTTTTGTTTCAAGATATGGCAACGCCGAAATCACTTTTTCCACATAGCGAATATCTCCCGATGCAAAAAATGCCCCCCAATACGTATCCAATGCGGCTGCTGTAATGGGGAGAATATTCAACAAGGGTTTTCGATCTCTTTCTATGGCTTTTTTAATCCATTCTTCATTGACAGAAAGCTCATTGAAAAGCATTTTTTTATTAGGAAGCTGACTCAGAGCTAAGGCAAACCCATAACATCTTTTTTCTTTTTCGGGATAGTTTTTCACCTCACGCACAACTTCTTCGGCCAGCCCTTTGCTTTCCTCAAAGAGAACAGAAAAAAACGCTGCCATAGGAAAAATTGCCCCATCTCTGCATGCCTTTACATCGTTCATTTTTTTAACCATTGGAATAACCGACTCCGGCCTTGGATTTTTGTAATAAAAAATCATCCAATCCGATATTTCTTTTTCGGTCTCATTCAAATCTTTTGCCTGAATCGCATTGAAAAAAAGAGCAGCAAAAAGAAAAAGGCATGTTTTTCCAAAAAGTTTCATTATCTCGCCTCCCGGCGCCAATAAACGAACGGCAATAGCTTTTTAATGTGCCAAATCACTTCGCCCGCATCAACGCCACGGTCGTATCGAGCATCCGGTTCGAAAATCCCCACTCGTTGTCGTACCAGCTCGACACTTTCACCAACCGACCGCTGACCTTGGTCAGTGTTGCGTCGAAGATTGACGAACGCGGATCGTGGTTGAAATCCATCGACACCAGCGGTGCCGTGTTGTAGCCGAGAATGCCGACGAGCGGCCCTTCTTCGGACGCTGCTTTGAGGATCGCGTTGACTTCGTCAACGGTGGTGTCACGCGCCGCGATGAACGACAGATCGACGATAGAAACATTGATTGTCGGAACACGCATGGCAAAACCGTCCAGTTTGCCGTTAAGTTCGGGCATCACCAACCCCACCGCTGCGGCTGCGCCAGTTTTGGTCGGGATCATGCTCATCGTCGCCGAACGCGCACGTCGCAAATCAGTGTGATAAACATCGGTCAACACTTGATCGTTGGTGTAGGCATGAATCGTGGTCATCAAACCGCTGACAACGCCGATTTTTTTATGCAACGGCTGTACGACCGGCGCCAGACAGTTGGTCGTACAAGACGCATTGGAAATCACGGTGTCCGATGCTTTCAGAACTTGATGGTTGACGCCGTAAACAATGGTTGCATCAACATCTTTACCACCCGGCGCCGAGATAATCACTTTTTTGGCGCCAGCCTTAAGATGCGCACCTGCCTTTTCCTTGCTGGTAAAAAAACCTGTGCATTCGAGTACCACATCGACGCCCAGCTCACCCCACGGCAGTTGTGCCGGATCGCGCTGCGCGAATACTTTGATGCGATCACCGTTGACGATCATCACATCACCATCCACTTCAACTTTCCCAGGAAATTTTCCGTGCACTGTATCGTAGCGTGTCAAATGCGCGTTCGTTTCCGGGCTGCCCAAATCGTTGAGGGCAACGATCTCTATCGGCGCTTTTTTATCGCTTTCGTAAAGCGCCCGTAAAATGTTACGACCAATACGTCCGTAACCGTTGATTGCAACTTTGATGGTGCTCATGGTATCTCCTTGCTTAAATTTAACGAACGCCAAGAATGCGACATGCTGTCGCTGCCACATTCTCGACGGTAAAACCGAAATGTTTAAACAGCACTGGCGCCGGTGCCGATTCGCCGAACGTATCAATGCCGATCACCGCGCTTTGCGCATTATCCGCCGCGCCAACATAGCGATGCCAGAAATGCGTCGTGCCTGCTTCAATCGCCAAGCGCGGAATACCGGATGGTAAAACCTGCGCACGGTACGCCGCATCCTGTTGGTCGAAGCGTGACGTACACGGCATCGACACCACACGCACCGCGATGGCTTCTTTTGCCAGCGCCTCGCGTGCTTGCAGCGCCAGCGTTACTTCCGAACCCGTAGCGATCATCACGATTTTCTTTCCCGCTTCCGGAAAGTCGGCAAGCACATAGCCACCGCGAGAAACCGCAGCAAGCGCCTTGTCGTCGCGTACCGCGAAGGGCACATTCTGCCGCGTAAACAGCAGACAACTCGGCCCGTCTTTGCGCAACACAGCTTGTTGCCAGGCAACCGCCGTTTCAACGGTATCGCAAGGTCGCCAGACATCCATGTTCGGAATCAGTCGTAAACTGGAGGCGTGTTCAATCGACTGGTGTGTCGGCCCGTCTTCGCCGAGACCAATCGAGTCGTGCGTGAACACGGCGATAACACGCTGTTTCATCAACGCCGCCATCCGCAGCGCGTTACGCGCGTAATCGGAAAACGTCAGGAAAGTTCCGGCATACGGAATAAAGCCTCCGTGCAGCGTCATCCCGTTAGCGATTGCGAACATCGCGAATTCGCGCACACCGTAATGAATGTGATTGCCTTGCCCGTCTGGTGTCAGCGCTTTGCTGCCCGACCAATCGGTGAACACCGAGCCGGTCAAGTCCGCCGACCCGCCGAGAAATTCCGGCAGATGCGGCGCGATAGCCTCAATCGCCTGCTGCGACGCCTTGCGCGTTGACACGGTCTCGGCTTTGCTGTGTTGTGCCGCAATGAACGCTTCTGTTATTTTCTTAAAGTCTGCGGGTAAATTCCCCTGCATACGTCGGACAAATTCGGCAGCGAGTTCCGGATGCGCGGCTTGATACATTTCGAAACGCCGCTTCCATTCGGCTTCGCGTTCAACGCCTTGCGCTCGCGCATCCCACGCCTGATAGATCGATTGCGGAATATCGAACGGCGCATGCGTCCAACCCAGCGCTGCGCGGGTTGCAGCGACTTCTTTTTCACCGAGCGGCGCGCCGTGCGTATCCGCCGTACCGCCTTTGGTCGGCGCTCCTTTTCCAATCACTGTCTTGCAGCAAATCAGCGTTGGCTTCTCGGCTTCCAACCGCGCCGCGCGAATCGCCGCATCGACGGCCTCGACATCGTGTCCATCGACATCGGGGATGACTTGCCAGCCGTAAGCCTCGAAACGCTTTGGCGTATCGTCGGTCAACCAGCCGCGCACATCGCCGTCGATCGAAATCCCGTTATCGTCGTAGAGCGCAATCAGTTTGCCGAGC
>JAISPI010000008.1 GCA_031275075.1 Burkholderiales bacterium
GTCGGTCATGCGATCGGTCAACGCCTACGCACGCTGGGGGGTGAAAAACAGGTGCTGTGCGTCACCCATTTGCCGCAAGCCGCCGCCTGCGCCCACCACCATTTCCAGGTATCGAAAGAAGGCGACCACGAACAAGTAAAAAGCCGTCTTACCGTGCTTGATCACGCGACACGTATCGAAGAAATCGCCCGAATGCTGGGCGGCGCCTCAGTGACCAAGAAAACACGGGATCATGCCCGCGAATTGCTGGAAGCCGCTGTTTTATAGCGATTTCAGCAAATCCGCGTAGAATATAAGGATTCCCCTGCTTTTTTCGAAGGGTCTGGCCATGAAAAATGCTTTGCTCCGTTCCGCTCCAGTCACTGCCTGCCTGACAGCATGGTTGGGAAGCACTCTGATCGCACTGACGCCGTCCGCTGCCATTGCATCCAATATCTACAAGTGCGCCGGCGAAGGCGGTATCCCCGTCTATCAGGACACACCGTGCGAAAAAGGCAAAGAATTGCGCAACCTGACCAATGACGACACCTTGTCGGTGGTACCGATGCGCGTAGAGCCTTCGCGCTTACCACCTCCACCTCCGCCCGCTGCCCCGCCTGCTGTGGTGGCACCTGAGCCAGTTGCCGCCATCCCGCCGCAGCCTTCTGAAGGAGCGCCTCTGGCAGTCAGAGAAGCAGAACCCGCGCCCGATGTGCCGTCAACCCCACCACCAGCCGTATTTCCTGACGCGACTACGCTTAGCGCTACCGCCCTTGCCCGGATAGCCATTGCGCCGGGAATGACCGCCGCCGAGGTCGAAGCCAGACTCGGCCCGCCGCCGATGACCGGTGGCGCCGGTAGCGATGCTCCTGACCAACCGGTGCGCTGGTTCTACCTGCCGACCGAAGGAGACAGCGACACCATCACCACCATCGTACTCAAACGCGGCAAAGTCACCGATGTTGAGCGCAAGCCGATGAAGAAGGATTATTGACAGACCAACATGCGGATTTTGTTGCAGCGCGTCACCTCGGCAAAAGTTGATGTTGACGGGAAAACCGTTGGCCAAATCAGTTACGGATTGCTTGCGCTGGTCGGCATCACCGAAGGTGACAGCCCGGAAGATGCCGACTGGCTGTGTAAAAAAATCGCCCAATCGCGCATCTTTGACGATGAAAACGGCGTGATGAATCGTTCGCTCACTGATATCGGAGGCGATGTGCTGGCCGTCAGCCAATTCACCCTCTACGCTTCAACCCGAAAAGGCAACCGCCCTTCCTATACCGCTGCTGCCCGTCCCGAATTTGCGCAGCCGTTTTTCGACGCATTCGTCAAGCGCCTCGCCGAAACGCTGGGAAAACCCGTGCCGACCGGCGTTTTTGGCGCGATGATGCAAGTCTCTCTCGTCAATGACGGCCCGGTCACTTTGTGGCTTGATTCGCGGAATCGGGAATAAACGCCCCACGCGCAATGTAACCTGTAGCAAACAACCCTTTAAATTACCTGCCTTCTATCGTATTCTGATACTTTTGCGCAACACTGGCTGATCTGCGTTTTTACGAACGCCGGAAAGCCTCTCAAAAAAACATCGGAGAAGTAAATGACAAAGAAAAGAATCGCCGTCGTTGGATACGGAAACATAGGAAAATATGCAGTTGAGGCCATTGAAGCCAGCCCTGATTTTGAACTCGCCGGCGTCATCCGGCGGCAAACCAGCGGCAAAAAGCCGCTTGAACTGGCGAATACCATCGTCGCGGATAACATTTCAGCGCTCGGCAAAATTGACGCAGCCCTGCTCTGTACGCCGACGAGAAGCGTGCTCGATCAAGCCAAAAAATACCTCAAGCTCGGCATCAACACCGTCGACAGCTACGACATTCATACCTCTTTCCTGGAACTGCGCAAAGAACTGATGCCGATCGCGCAGGAACACAACGCCGTCGCCATCATCTCCTCCGGCTGGGATCCCGGAAGCGACTCAGTGATCCGAACCCTGCTGGAAGCCTGTGCGCCGCAAGGTCTGACCTATACGAATTTCGGCCCCGGCATGAGCATGGGACATACAGTTGCAGCCAAAAGTATCAGCGGTGTCGCCGACGCGCTTTCGATGACCATCCCGCTCGGTACCAGCATTCACAGGCGGGTTGTCTATGTAAAACTTGCCTCCGGCGCGACCACCGAAGACGTTAGCAAAAAAATCAAAAACGACCCTTATTTCAGCTACGATGAAACGCACGTCATCGTCGTTCAAAGCATTGACGAGATCATCGACAAAGGCCACGGCGTCAACCTCGTCAGAAAAGGCGTTTCGGGGAAAACCGATAACCAACTGTTTGAATTCAACATGAAAATCAACAACCCTGCCTTGACCTCGCAAATCATGCTGGCTTGCGCCCGAGCTACCTTCAAACAAAAGCCCGGTGTTTACACAATGCCCGAGATTCCGATGATCGACCTTCTGTACGGCGACAAGGAAAGCCTTTTGGCAAGATTGGTTTAAATCTCATCTCACCTCTCCCGTCCGCGGGAAAGGTGAGACAACTCCAAGCTGCTTAACTTTCTACTCCTGAATGGTTTTTTAGGGGCGAATTACCGAAGCTTGGAATGTTTTATTATCGGAGCCGAAGGTAATTTATCTTTTCGTCACTTTCGGCAGTTTTTGTTCTGGTTTTTGCCGCTTTTCGAATTCTCGAAAATGAACGACGCGCCTCTCGGCGCGTCGTTCATTTTTATTGAACATTCGGATGGGGCAACACAAAGAACACTGCGTTATTTTCAGTCTTTGCGGTTGGTGGCTTTTTTTACCGCGTAACGATGGCTTTCGTATCGCGCGCGATCACCAATTCTTCGTTGGTGGGGATCATCATGGCGCTTACTGTGGCTCCCTGTGCTGAAAAATCAATGCACCGCCCCCGCTGAGCGTTCTTTTCCGGATCGACTTTCACGCCAAGATAGCCGAGATAAGCGCATACTTTTTCACGAAGGAGCGCGCTGTTTTCGCCAAGTCCGGCGGTAAATACGATTACGTCCACGCCGTTCAACGCAGCAGCGTACCGACCGATGTAACCTGCTACCCGATAATAGTAGGCTTCCAATGCTTCTTCGGCATGCGCATTACCGTCTTGTTTCGCTTGAAGGATGTCTCTGAAATCATTGGAGACACCGGACAAACCCAGCATGCCGGATTTTTTGTTAAACAAGTCGATGACTTGCTGTGCGCTTAGTTTTTCCTTTTCCATCAGGAAAGGCACAACAGCGGTGTCGATATCGCCGGCACGGGTACCCATAACCAGCCCTTCCAACGGCGTAAAGCCCATCGAGGTATCGACAGAATGGCCTTTCTCAATCGCGCAGACGCTCGCGCCGTTGCCCAGATGACACGTAATGATCTTCAACTCGTTGTAAGGACGACCCAGCACCTCCGCCGCTTTCATGGACACATATTTATGACTGGTGCCATGAAAAC
>JAISPI010000135.1 GCA_031275075.1 Burkholderiales bacterium
CTGTCAACATCGGGCGTAGTACCGATGATCGACGCGCTGCGTGATGCTTGTCCCGTCGCTTTGGCGGTCAGCCTGCATGCGCCGGATGATGCGTTGCGCGACCGGCTGATGCCGGTCAACCGCCGCCATTCGTTATCCGAATTGATGGCAGCTTGCCGCCGTTACCTCGACAAAGCGCCGCGCGATTTTATTACTTTTGAATATTTGCTGTTGGCCGATATCAACGATGCGCCGACGCAGGCTGCTGCGCTGGTCGAACTGGTGCGCGATGTCCCCTGCAAATTCAACCTGATCCCGTTTAATCCGTTCCCCGGAACGCCGTACCGGGCGCCGACGCGCAACCGTGTGCTGGCGTTTCAACGCGTACTGATGGATGCCGGTATCGTCACCACGATCCGCAAAACGCGCGGTGACGACATTGACGCCGCTTGCGGTCAATTGGCTGGCCAAATTCACAGCCGGGTACGCTACCGGATGAGCGATGTGCCGCACCGCGTCGAACCGCGCGAAGCTATAGAGCATTCCCAACAACGCGCCGTTGCGCACATGCGCTGCGGTTCTCACTCCAAACACCCTGTCAATTAAGGAGCGTTTTATGGCCTCTCTTCTCCGCTCGGTCGTATCGATGTTATCGATTCTGCTGCTTGTTGCCTGTGCCGGCAACTTTCCGAACGATTCGGATTCTTCGCAAACACTGCAAGCAGCCAGCAGGCCGCAACTGCAAGGCACACCGAGTTCTCCGCGCTCTCGGGCCGAAGCGCATACTGCGCTGGCGATGGGCTATTACGAACGCGGTCAATTCGATGTGGCGCTGGAAGAACTCGACGAAGCCAGAAATATCGACGCCCGCTATGCGATGATTTACAACGGCTATGGTCTGGTGTACTCATACATGAAAGAGGACGCCAAAGCCAGCAGCAATTTTCAGCGTGCCATCGAACTCGATCCCAACAATCCCGAGATTCGCCATAACTTGGGCTGGTTTCTATGCACTTCCGGCAAGGCGCGTGAATCGTTGACGGAATTCAACCGTGTCGCGCTAGATCCGCTGTATAAAACCCCTGAAATCGCTTTCACCAACGCTGGCCGTTGTGCGCTGTCCATCAACGACAAGGACATGGCGCGGCAATATCTGCGACGCGCGTTGGATGTCAAGCCCAACTATTCGCCGGCGGCCTTTTCGCTGGCTGAATTGAATTACGGTGAAGGCAAGCTGGACGAAGCGCGGGCAATGATGCGTGTTATCATGCAAAGCCCGATACCGATGGCCGATGCGCTGTTCCTCGGCGCCTGTATCGAGCGTAAATTGAATGATAAAAAAGCTGAAGAGTCTTATATTCTGCAGTTGCAGAACCGTTACCCGGGAGCCGAACAAACGCAACGGATTACCGCGCCCGGAAGTTGTCCGTGAGCCGAATCACTAACAAACGCGTCAAAAAGCGCGTGGATTCTCAAATCCCGCCGCTTGCCGACAGAGACTTGCTGACTTCAGAGGAAGCGGTATCTCTGTCGGCAGTTGAAGAAATAACTGCTGCGCCAGAAGAAAAAACGTCTCAAACAGAAGCCGCTTCTGTTTTGGCGGAACCACCCCAAAAAGAAATGAATCAAAAAAATTCCTTTGAAACACCCCCTGATGTGATGGCGACGGAAAATCTTTCTTGTGCAAAACAAGACACTCCAGATAATGCCCCTTCTGCCGGCGCCATGCTGAAAGCGGCACGAGAAGCTGCCGGTCTTTCTATTGATGAAGTTTCGCACTCACTTAAGCTGGTGCCGCGTCAAATTCAGGCGCTTGAGCAACAAATTTTTACCGCTTTGCCCGCGCGGGCTTTCGTGCGTGGCTTCGTGCGCAATTATGCGCGTTTGTTGAACATTGATGCCGACGCCGTACTGGCAGCGTTGCCGCCGGAAGGCCCGCAAACCATCAGTTTGGCCGCTTCCAGCGTCAAAACGCCGACGCGTGTCATGCCTGTCTTGCATCCCTACGGCGAAAAAACCGTTCAGCCGCAGACTTGGAAGTGGTTACTGGCCATCGTGGTTCTCGCCATCATCGCCACCGTTTTTTTCTTCTGGTCACAAATCATGGCGCTGTTTCCGAAGCATGATGCCGTGAAGACAACACACGATACGGTAGCGCCCATCGCTGTCGGAGAAACCAAGCCATCACCCATCCAGCAGGATGGCGAAAACATTCACACCGTCACACCGATCATCACGCCACTGTCGGAAACAACTGCTGATCCTTCGCAAAACGTTTCAACGCTTGCATCTGTCGAAACGTCGACCAGATCAACAACGGAATCCGCAGTGGTTGCCGCGAGGAATAACGAAGAGGCTGAACTGGTGCTGCGTTTCTCAGGCGATTCCTGGGCTGAGGTGCGCGACAAACACGGTCGAACCATTTACTATGAGTTGGCAAAAAAAGGCAGTGAAAAAACCTTGCTTGGCGCGCCGCCGTTTTCATTGGTACTTGGAAACAGCGATGCCGTCACAGTGACGCTGCGCGGTGAAAAAATTGATTTGAACGATCAGAACAAACAACAAGGTGTATCGCGGCTGACGCTCGAATAAGTTTCTTTCACGCTAACACCATTATCTGCTGATTTCATGGATTCCCTCCCCCTCGCTACGCGTCGTTTGAGCCGTCAGGTCATGGTCGGCGGCGTCGCTATCGGTGGAGGCGCGCCAATTGTCGTGCAGTCGATGACCAACACCGACACCGCTGACATTGTGGCGACTGCCGCACAGATCAAGGCGCTGGCCGATGCCGGCTCCGAACTGGTGCGCGTGACGGTCAATACGGCAGAAGCGGCGCGTGCTGTGCCGTATATCCGTGAGGCGCTTGATCAACAACAATGCAGTGTTCCACTGATTGGTGATTTTCATTACAA
>JAISPI010000184.1 GCA_031275075.1 Burkholderiales bacterium
CGGCGAATCACTTCATCGCGCGTCTTGACGTTACCGATGATGTTGATCTTGCGCACATACACCCGCCGCCCCGGATCGACGAAGAAGGTGAATGCTACCGTCCCTTCTTCCTTGTTGATTTCCGGTACCGCGTTGACGTTGGCGAAGGCATAACCCTCGGCGCCCAACCGTTCGCTGATATCCTTCGCCGTCGCCTGTAATCTGGCGCGTGAATAAACACTGCCCGGCCTGACCCGAACCAGTTTGCGCAATTCGCTCTCATCAACCGCCAAATCGCCGGCAAGGCTGGCGCTGGAAATCGTATAGCGCTGCCCTTCACTGACGGTGATCGTAATGTCAATGCCGGTCTTGTCCGGCAAAATGGATACTTGCGTCGATTCAATCGCAAATTCGAGATAGCCCTGATCCTGATAAAAACTGCGCAATGCCTCAAGATCGGCCTGCAATTTCTGTTTTGAATATTGATCGTTCTTGGTGTACCAGGTAAACCAGCCCGGCGTCCGCAGCCTCATCAACTTGATCAACTTCTTTTCCGTAAAAGCCTCGGCGCCAACGACATGAATACGCGCGATCTTCGACGGGCCACCTTCTTCAATCGAGAAGTTGATCGCCATTCGGTTACGCTCCTGCGGCGTCATCGTCATTTCGATATCGGCGTTGTAAAAACCGCGCGACACATACTGCCGTTTCAGCTCCTGCGTCGCCTTCTCTAACAACGAGCGGTCAAAAATGCGCCCGTCGGACAACCCGATATCTCTCATCACGGCGCGCAACAGGTCGGTTTCGAATTCTTTGTTCCCAGAAAACAAGAGCGCGCTGATCGTAGGCCGCTCATCAACCACCACCAGCAGCACATCCCCTTGCGCGTCAATCTGCACATCGCGAAAAAAACCGGTCGCGTAAAGCGCCTTGATCGCTTCCGACACTTTTTCCTCGTTGGCCTCGTCGCCAACTTTGATCGGCAAATAATTGAACACCGTCCCCGCTTCGGTGCGCTGCACCCCTTCAACCCGGATATCGCGTACGACGAACGGCGTGAACGCTGCCGCCATCTGCGCAAAAAACAACGCCGCCAAAAACAACGAACCCGCCCAGAAATGCTGTGCTTTCAATGTCTTTTCCTTACCGCGGTCAAAACAACAATCGAGAAAAATCATTCAATAACGCCAATACGATTAAGGTGATAATCAGAGCCAACCCGATACGCTGCCCGATTTCAATAACCCGTTCGGGCAAAGCTCGGCCTCGTATGATCTCCGCAAAATAATACAGCAAATGTCCGCCATCCAGTAGCGGCACCGGCAGCAGATTGAGTACGCCCAGCCCGATACTTATCAACGCCAAATAGGTGATGAACTGCTGGAACCCCGCCTGAATAGATTGTCCCGCATAGTCGGCAATGGTCAGCGGCCCCGCAAGGTTTTTGAGCGAGGCGCTGCCAATGATCATCCGGCCGATCATCTTGAAACTCAATGCCGTCAAATCCCATGTCCGCGTGATACCCAGCACCAGAGCGTCAACCGCCCCATGACGTACCGTGACCCGATAGCGTTCCCCCACTTCCGGATCACCCGTAAGGACAACGCCGATACGGCCTACTGCTTTGCCGCTCGCGGCTGTCTCCTGACGCGGGGTTACCGGTAACGTCAGGGTTGCGCCGTGACGCATGACCGTCAACTCCACCGTCGTCCCCGCCGCCCGGTTGAGACGCGCCGTCATTGCCGAAGGCGTATCGAGCGTAATGCCGTCGATCGCCTGGATGCGGTCGCCCGGCTGCAATCCGGCAGCGGCAGCCGGCGAATCTGCGGACACCTCTCTAATCAGCGGCGCGCCCAGATAGAGATGCAGGCCGAGCCGCTCCAACGGAGGGCCTTCACCATCGTCTTTCGCCATCGCGGCCATCGCCAACGGTGCCTTGAACGAAGAGCTGCCGCGTTCGATCGTCAGCACTGCCGACGACGTAATACCGGCGCTCAGTAACTGTCGGTTGACGTCCTGCCAGACCGTCACCGGTCGCTCATTAACCGCCACAACGCGATCCAGCGACTGCAAACCGGCCATTGCCGCCGGTGTTCCTGCCGCCGGTTGCGACAACACTGGCTGATACCCGGACACCCCGACCATGTACATCGCGGCCAACAGCAGCACCGCCAGCAGCAGGTTCGCCAACGGCCCGGCGGCGACAATCGCAAACCGTTTCCAAACGCTCTGCCGGTTAAACGCACGAGGCAAGTCGCCTTCAGCAATCGGTTCTTCATCATCACGCCGGTCGCGCTCATCGAGCATACGCACATACCCTCCGAGCGGCACCGCCGACAACGCCCATTCGGTCTGATCGCGCCCAAACCGGCGCGAAATCAGTACCGGCCCAAAACCGAACGAAAATCGCAGCACTTTGACGCCGTACCACCGTGCCACACCGTAGTGACCCAACTCGTGAAACGTCACCAGAATACCGACCGTGATCAAAAAACCAAGCAGGCTGATCATCACATGCCCTTCCGGGAAGAACACGCCATCACATGCCGTTCTGCCACGCGACGCGCTGCCGCGTCAAAGTCGATCGCGCTTTCGACCGTTACCGGCGCCATTGCCATCGGCACTTCCGACAACACGGCGTCGCAAACATACGCAATATCGAGAAAACCGATCCGCCGGTTTAAAAACGCCTCAACTGCTACTTCGTTCGCCGCATTCAGAACCAACGCCGCGTTACCGCCGGCATTCAGCGCCTGATAAGCCAGCGCCAGACAAGGAAAACGCCCGCGCTCCGGCGCAGAAAACGTCAACGTCTTCAAGGCAACGAGATCAAGCGCTGTCACCCCGGCTTCGATCCGCTCGGGAAACGCCAACGCCTGCGCAATCGGCGTGCGCATGTCGGGCGAACCAAGTTGCGCCAATACCGAACCGTCGAGGTATTCAACAAACGAATGAACAATACTTTGCGGATGAATGACCACATCAATCGCCGCCGCTGGCATTCCAAACAGCCAATGCGCCTCGATCACTTCCAGCCCTTTGTTCATCATCGTTGCCGAATCGACTGAAATTTTGCGCCCCATCTTCCACACCGGATGCGCGCACGCCTGCTCCGGCGTCACCTCGCGCAAGGCTGCAAGCGGTGTTTCTCGGAACGGGCCGCCCGACGCCGTCAAAACGATTTTACGCACGCCCGGCACTCGTATTCCACACTGTTGCGCAGCGCCCGGAAGACATTGAAAAATAGCATTGTGCTCACTGTCCACCGGCAACAGTGTCGCGCCGCCAGAGCGCACCGCCTCCATGAACAACGCGCCGCCCATCACCAGCGCTTCCTTGTTCGCCAGCAACACGCGCTTGCCGGCGCGCACGGCGGCAAGCGTCGGCAACAATCCCGCTGCGCCGGTAATCGCTGCCAGCACAGTATCGGCTTCCGGCAAGGCTGCCAAAGTTTGTACACCTGCCGCACCCGACAGCACTTCCGTCTTCAGGCTGTCGTCACGCAATCCTTGCCGCAACGCCTGCGCCGCCGTCTCGTCGAGCAACGCGGCGTAACGCGGCCGGTGACGGCGGCACAACTCGCGCAAGGCTTCCCAGTTTTTATGCGCTGCCAGCGCCGTTACCTCGAAACGTTCCGGATGACGCGTCACCACATCAAGCGTCGATGCGCCTATCGAACCAGTTGCCCCGAGTAAAACAAGACGCTTGAATGAAAAATGCTCGAATGGCAAATGCTTGGTGGTCATTTTGAAATCCTCGTTGGCGTCATCATTGTTCACACCAACAAACTCACCATCAGTGCCGCCACCGGCACCGTCGTCAACAAACTGTCGATCCGGTCGAGGATGCCACCGTGTCCCGGCAGTAACGCACCGCTGTCTTTGCGATCGGCCATACGCTTGATCAGCGATTCGAATAAATCGCCGAATACCGATAAAACCGTCAACACCCACGCCAACCCCAGCCAGATCAACCACTGCGCAACCACCGGCAACGGTCGCAGCGCCGACGCTTCCGGCAACATGAACGGCGCCAGCGCCATCGCATACACCGTCACCGCCAGCAAAGCGCCTAACGCGCCTTCCCAGGTTTTGCCGGGGCTCGTTTTCGGCGCCAGTTTGTGTTTGCCGAACGCGCGGCCAGCGAAATACGCCGCGCTGTCGGCCAACCACATCAACACCAGCACCGCCAGCAACAGCCACGGCGATACCGAACGCAATTGCAACATTGCCAGCCAACTGCAAAACAACAGCCAGCCTCCGATCATCGCAAAACAGGCGCAGGCCGAACCGCTG
>JAISPI010000051.1 GCA_031275075.1 Burkholderiales bacterium
GACCCGAACAAACGGCATCGCCCAAAAAGTGCTGCCCCTTGTCGCCGTCCTTTTTCCTTCTCCTCCCTGCCGTTATAATTCATTGCCTCTCCCTCATTCCTTTGTTCTCCATGCGGTTACGATTGCTGTTTTCTGATTCGCACGATCCGTTATTCAATCTGGCAGTGGAGGATTGCTTTTTCCGGCAAATGTCTGCCGACAGTGCGGTGCTGTTTCTCTGGCGCAATGACAACACGGTCGTGATCGGCCGCGCGCAAAATCCGTGGAAAGAATGCAATATGCGACGCATGGCGGAAGATGGCGTCACGCTGGCGCGGCGACAAAGCGGCGGCGGCGCGGTATTTCACGACCTCGGCAATACCTGCTTTACTTTTATGGCGGGCAAACCCCATTACGACAAGGCCGTGTCAACACAGATTTTATTGAACGCATTGCATGCGCTCGATATCGCCGCCGAAGCTTCGGGCCGCAATGATCTCGTCGTTCAAGCTGCCGACGGTCCACGCAAAATTTCCGGTTCGGCGTACCGCGAGACGCTTGATCGCGGCTTTCATCACGGAACCGTGCTGCTGGACACCAACCTGACCCGTCTTGCCGACTACCTGAACCCCGACCCGAAAAAGCTTCAAGCCAAAGGCGTTACATCAATCCGTTCGCGCGTCACCAATCTTTCCGAAATCAAACCGGGGATCGATCACGCGCAATTGTGCGCCGCGCTAACGCAAGCGTTTTTTTCGCATTACGGCAGCGAAACCATCGCCGAACACATCTCTCCCAATGTGTTGCCCGATCTTCCCGGTTTTGCCGAACGTTACGCCAAACAGAAAAGTTGGGAATGGAATTTCGGGAATACGCCCGACTTCATGCACACGTTCGACACCCGCTTTGATTGGGGTGGTGTCGAATTGCATTTCGATGTCGAAAAGGGCGTTATCAGCCGCGCCCGCCTTTTCACAGACAGTCTGAATCCGGCGCCGCTCGAAACGTTTGCCGCGCAATTACCGGGGACGACTTACCAGCCGGAAGTGTTGCGGGCGTTTTTGAATGCTTGGCTCGTGCAATATCCGGAAACGCCGGAGTTACGGGCGTTCGGCGAATGGTTGATGGCGGAAGTACGATAAAACATTTTGTTCCTCGCCCGCTTGCGGGTGAGGAAACGCTCGAAAAACGGTTTAACCGCATAGAACGCAAAGATCGCAAAAAAACCGCTGCTTCCTCTGCGCCCAAACTTAGCGCTCACCGACGAAACTCCGCGACAATCGGCGCCGACATGAGGCGCTTGGCGATCCAGCCAAAAAGCACACTAAACCCTACGGCGAACAGACCACTACCCACCATAATTGCTATAAAAAACGATTGCATGTCTGGCGCTCCCTGCGCGGCGAATTCTCCGAATTGCCCCCGCATGGACGAGAACATGATGAATTGGACGACCAGACCGCCCAAGTTCCAAAGAATGCCAAATAACATGATGCCAACAAAACACAGGCGCGCCCAGTTGCAGCGCCGGAGCAAACCAATGGAACTGATCAGCACGAAAGCTGAAACCAGCAGGAACGCCAAAAAGAAAAGCTGGAAGTGGTTAGCCATAAAGGGCGCGTCCGGCGGTATTTGATCCATTTCAACATCGCGGAACACGATTTGAACCATCACGTTCTGCAGAATCGAAATTATCGTAAGAAAACCAGAGAGCCCTATGAACACCCAAGCCACAGCGGTAACGAATGTAGAACGTTGTTGCATTTCTGTCATGGTATTCCCCAAAGATGCCGACTGTAATAATTGCCAAAGTTGGGATTCGCTTCGTTCACCCCGCCTCTCAAAAACACGAACGCCCGCGAAAAGCATTAACGATAAAAACACATAGAACGCAAACCTGAAATCTTTTGCGTTCTATGTGTTCTTTGCGGTTAATTTACTTTTTCACTCGTCTTTCTGTTCGTCAATACCCACCGCTATCGACGAATAACCGCAATCGACATTGGTCACTTCGCCAGTGATCGCGCACGATAGATCAGAAAAATAAAACGCTGCCACATTGCCGACTTCTTCAATCGTGACGTTACGGCGCAACGGCGCCACATGTTCGACGTGCTTGAAAATTTTGTTAAAACTGCCGATGCCGGAAGCGGCAAGCGATTTAATCGGTCCGGCAGCAATGGCGTTGACGCGCAGACCTTCGGGGCCAAGACACGATGCCATGTAGCGCACGCTCGCTTCAAGACTTGCCTTCGCCAGTCCCATCAGGTTGTAATTGGGGATCGATTTGGTGGCGCCGAGATAGGAGAGTGTCAACAACGACCCTTGCCGCCCCTGCATCAATGGCCGCGCCCCTTTTGCCAGCGCCGCGAAGCTGTAACTGGAAATGTCGTGGGCAACACGAAAGGCGTCTCGCGAAATGCCGTTCAAAAAATCACCGGACAACGCTTCTCGCGGCGAAAAAGCAACCGAGTGCAGCAGACCATCGAGCGCACCCCATTCTTTTCCGAGCGTCTCGAAAACCGCCGCGATTTGTTCGTCGGACGAAACATCGCACGGTATCAGCGGACACGACCCAAACTCGGCGGCAATTCTCCCGACGCGCTCCCGAAGTTCTTCGTTCATGTAGGTAAACGCCAGTTGCGCGCCTTCGCGCCGGCACGCTTGCGCGACGCCGTAAGCGATGGAACGATTGGAAATCATCCCGGTAATCAGAATTTTTTTATCTTTCAACAATCCCATAACAGATCCTATTTCGTAAAAAAGCTACATGGCTAAAACAAAGTCTGTATCGTATCAAAAACGCCGCAGGCCACCACCTCGTTGGGGGCGCCCGGCTTCAATTCCTGCACAGCGCTACCGGCAAAAACGAGAACGCTGCGTTTACGGAACACTTCTTCGTTGTGTCCCGCCGGATTCGGCAAGCGCATAACAACATCGGCATTGCCGAGTGTATCGGTGTACAGGGAAGAAATCCAGACATCCGGCCGGGTTCCCTCCGGCGAACCGGGCGGAAGCCACAGTTTACCGGCCGAAAATGCGTTCGGCGACGAGCAATTGCCGTGATCGAAAAACGCCACCCGGTACAACGAGCTGGCCGATAATGCAAAAACCGTGATCGACAACTGCCAGCGGTCGCCTTTCTGGTCTATCGCGATTCTTCCCTGCGCGCTGGAACCTCCTTTGGCAATCAAACGCGCCTCCAGACCACGAGGCGATTTCCTCTTTTCCGGATTTTCAGCGGAGTCCGGCGCGTTGACGGGATTGCTGCTGCACGCAGCCAAGATCAACACGGCTGCCAGTGCCAGCCCCATCGCGCCCCACCGTCTTTTTCCTTTGTTTTTTACCACCTTGTTATCCTTTCGTTCTCTCCCTAATGATAGGCCAGTCTCGGCGCTTGCGCACCTTTCTCCTGTCATTGTTTGAAAACCGCTATTCCCGATGGTAGGGGTGACCGGCATTCAGACTGATAGCGCGGTACAGTTGTTCTGCCACCAAAATACGCGCCAGTCCATGCGGCAGCGTCAGCGGAGACAGCGACCACTGCGCGTCGGCGCTCGCTTTCAACGCCGGGTCCAGCCCATCGGCGCTACCAAGAATGAACACCACATCACGCGCCGCATCGCGCCATTGCACGAGTTTTTGCGCCAGCTGCCGGGTATCCCACAGCTGCCCACGCTCATCAAGCACGACTTTCAAAGAGGTTCCGACAGCGCAGATTCCTTCGACTCGCGCGGCTTCCGCCGCCAGCATCTGCGCAACGGTTTTACCACGATCACGCGCTTCCGGTTTCAGTTCGACGACTTCAGTACGGTAATCGCGCGGTAACCGCCGCAGATAATCGTCAACACCCGCCGCCATCCAACCGGGCAACCGCTGGCCAAACGCGATGATTTTTAGCTGCATCGCCAGAGGTTTAATTTCCTACGGTTTTTCTGGTCTTCGCCGCTTTTTTGACCGTTTTTTTCGCTACCGGTTTTTTTGCGACCGTCTTTGGAGCAACCTTGTCTTTTAATGGCGCTTTCACCGACATTTTTGCCGGCATTTTCACCGTCGTCGCCGTCTTCTTGACCGGCATTCGCAACGGCACCGGCGGCGACCACAATTCTTCAAGGTTGTAATAAGCGCGAATCGCCGGCTGCATCACATGAACAACGATATCGCCAGCATCGACCAGTGTCCATTCACCACTTTCTTCGCCTTCGACGCCGATGATCACCGCCCCGGCCTCTTTCAGCTTGTCGCGCACATGCTGTGCCAACGCCTTGGTCTGGCGAACCGACGAAGCGCTGGCAATCACCAGCGTGTCGTACAGCGTCGTGAGTTTGCGCACATCAAGCGCAACGATATCCTGCGCCTTGATGTCTTCGAGAGCCGCGATGGCGACTTTTTCCAGCGTTTGTTTCGATTTAACTGCCATGAGATGTTGTCTGATAAAGAGAATGGCGGGCAATATAGGCCAAAACCGGGGCCGGAAGCAAACCGGCAATACTATCAACGCGACCCGCCGCCAGCGCTGCCCGGACAAGTGTGCTCGACGCCGGCTGTGGCGGTAACGTCAAACGATAAACCAAGCCAGCCGGGCGAGAAGTGAGCGCACGCTTATCGTCCGTCAGCCGAGGCAATACTGCCGCCTGCAAAACTTCCGGTAGCGCCTCGGGCGCCCTCTCGCCAGCACGGTTAATGATAACAAAATGCGTCGCGTCGAACAGCTCCGGCCAACGGTGCCAAGTTGGCAGTTGCGCGAAGGCGTCCTCGCCAATGATCCACAACAACGACGCCTCGGGATACTCGGCGCGCAAGCTTTGCAGCGTCCACAGCGTGTAATTTTGCTGCAGACTGTCAAATTCACGGGTATCGACAACCAACTCCGCGTGCGGCGCAACCGCCAGACGCAGCATCGCCAGCCGGTGACAGGCATCGGCTCCCGGCGTTGGCCGATGCACCGGCACATGCGCGGGAATCAATCGCACATGATCCAGTCCAAAGTGCGCATTGACCGCGCGCGCAATCGCCAAATGCCCCTCGTGAACAGGGTCAAAAGTTCCACCAAGAAGCCCCATCGCGCGAAGGGGCAATAGCGGATTCGTATGCCTGTGCTCGTATAACAAAGTTTTATGAACCATCGCACAAAAAGATATTGACTTTTGCATTGTAGTCGCAAAATGCTTCCGTTAAGATATATGCGTTGTGTTTTTCTCTTTCCCCTTGGAGGTTTCATGAAAAAATTTTTACTACTTCTTCCTTTTGCCGCTTTTCTTGCCGTCGGCACCGTTTATGCGGACAGCGGCGAAGACCTGACCAAGAAATACAGATGCACCACTTGCCACGATGCAGAAAAGAAAAAGATGGGGCCCTCCTATAAGGAAATCGCCAAGAAAAACGCCGGCGACCCTAAAGCAGCGGAGCATTTGGCCAAAGATATCAGGAAGGGCAGCCGAGGCGTCTGGGGTAACGCGCCGATGCCCCCACAAACGCAACCATCAGATGAAGACATCAAAGTGATGGTTGATTACATACTGTCGTTGAAGTAATCGGAAATTCACAATTCCGGAAAAAGGGCGGCTTTTTTTGCCGCCCTTTTTATTTG
>JAISPI010000111.1 GCA_031275075.1 Burkholderiales bacterium
GCAACATCAACGCCCGTTTCCGACGATGCTTTTCCTTATCCCAAGGTTGCTTGCTCATGAAAAAAAATCTCACCAAAGCTGCCCGCCAGATCGACACCAGCTTTGAAACAGCGCTCGAACGTTATTTTTGTGAAATGGACGGAGAGGCTCCGAACAACTTGTACGAAATGGTCATCAGCCGTGCCGAGCGGGCGTTGTTTGCATCGGTGATGGCGCGCGCGCAAGGCAATCAGACGCAAGCATCCAAAATGCTGGGATTAAGCCGCACGACATTGCGCAACAAATTGACCGCTTACAAACTGATGTGAGACTTATCATGTCGAAAGAGATATCAACTGCTGAAAAACTCGCGCCGGTGCGTTGTGCGCTGTTGTCAGTGTCGGACAAAACCGGTGTCGTCGAATTCGCGAAAGGATTGCACGCGCGCGGTATTGCGTTATTGTCTACCGGCGGCACAGCCGCGGCGCTGACGCAAGCGGGATTGCCTGTTACCGAGGTCGGGCAGCATACCGGTTTCCCCGAAATGCTGGATGGCCGCGTCAAAACACTGCATCCGAAAATCCACGGCGGCATTCTGGCGCGGCGCGATCTTCCAGATCACGTCAAAGCGCTCGCCGATCACGGTATTGTCACCATCGACCTCGTCGTCGTCAACCTCTACCCGTTCCGCGAAACGGTGGCGCGGGAAAACTGTACATTGGACGACGCTATCGAAAACATTGATATCGGTGGCCCAAGCATGGTGCGCGCGGCTGCGAAAAACTGGAAACACGTCGGTATTGTTGTCGAGCCTGCCGATTATCCGGCGCTGCTCGAAGCACTTGACCACCACGGCAATGCGCTTCCGAAACCGTTGCGTTTTGATCTGGCGCGCAAGGCGTTCGCACATACGGCGGCCTACGATGGCGCCATCGCCAATTGGCTCACCGCTCGCAACGAAGAAGGTGTTGCGGAGGATTTTCCGCAATCGTTTCATTACCACGGTGTTTGTGTGCAAACATTGCGTTACGGAGAAAACCCGCACCAGAAAGCGGCGTTTTACCGCGACGAAACGCCGCCCGCTGGTTCGCTCTCTACCTTCATGTTGTCACAGGGAAAAGCGTTGTCGTACAACAACCTCGCCGACAGTGATGCCGCGTGGGAATGCGTCAAGGCGTTGCCTGCGACCGCTTGCGTGATTGTCAAACACGCCAATCCGTGTGGTGTTGCCGTTGCCGGCAATGCGCTCGATGCCTACCGTAAAGCGTGGGCAACGGATCCGGTGTCGGCTTTCGGTGGCATCATCGCTTTTAACGGCGTGGTTGACGAGGCCGCTGCCACGGCGATAAGCGAACAATTTTTGGAAGTATTGATCGCGCCCGCTTATACCGACGGCGCTCGGGCAGTGCTTGCAAAAAAACCGAACGTGCGTGTGTTGGAAATCGCTTTTCCGAAAACGGCGGGCGATTCATCGATCCTCGATTTCAAACGGATCGGTGGCGGTCTGCTGGTGCAGAGCGCCGACAACCGTACCGCTGCGCCCGATACCTGGCGCGTTGTTACCCGCAAAACACCGACCGCCGATGAAATGCGTGACCTTGTGTTTGCCTGGAATGTCGCCAAATACGTTAAGTCGAATACCATCGTTTACGCCCGTCATCTGCAAACAGTCGGTGTCGGCGCCGGTCAAATGAGCCGGATCGATTCGGCGCGAATCGCCGCGTTGAAAGCGCAGCAAGCCGATTTGACTTTGCAAGGTTCGGTGGCGGCTTCCGATGCGTTCTTTCCGTTCCGTGACGGCCTCGATGTCATCATTGATTATGGCGCGACGGCGGTTGTGCAGCCGGGCGGCAGTCTGCGCGATGAAGAAGTGATTGCTGCTGCCGATGAGCGCGATATTGCGATGGTTTTTACCGGCATGCGCCACTTTCGCCATTGATCTCATAACCTTTCCTGCATTGCCGATGAAAAAATACCCGTACCTTTTCGTGTCGATGCTGATCGCGGCGTGTTGTTCCGCGCCGGCGTTTGCTGCGTTTGAGTGTGCCGACATGGGGGAATGGCTGGGAGCGCCATGCCGCCATCTGGCGCAGACGTACCGCGACGGCGATACTGAAATTTTGTTATCCGGTTTTGCCTGGCATTTGCCAATGACGTACACCAAGGAAAAACGTCGGGAGTTGAACCAAAACGCCATCGGTTTTGGTATGGGGCGCACGATAGAAGAGCCTAACGGCGATACGCGTTCGGTCGTTTTGATGGCGTTCCTCGACTCGCACAAATGCGTCCAATGGAATCTGGGTTACACCTGGTCAACCTACTGGGGAAGCAGAGATTCGCTTCAGATCGGGTTGGGGTACACCGCGATGATCGTGCAACGACCCGACATCGCCAAAGGGATCCCGATTCCGGCTGCTTTGCCATTGCTGTCGTTGCGCTACCAGAACGCCACACTGGTCACCACTTTCATTCCGACGGTCGGCGGCGGCGTCAACAACGGCAGTGTGCTCTATATATTCGGGCGTTATACGCTCAAATAAATTATTTTTTCAAACAATAGTTCTTCAAATATGAATCTTCTTATTATCGGAAACGGTGGCCGCGAGCACGCCTTTGCCTGGAAAGCGGCACAATCGCCGCGCATTGCCAAAGTATTTGTCGCGCCTGGCAACGCCGGTACCGCGCGCGAAGAAAGCGTCGTCAACGTTCCGATTTCGCCAGTCCCTGACCGTTTTTCCGAACTCATCGATTTTGTGAAACGTGAAAACATTGCGATGACCCTCGTTGGCCCGGAAGCGCCGCTCGCTGCGGGTATTGTCGATGCGTTCCGGCAAGCTGGCCTGCGTATCTTCGGCCCGACACAGGCCGCTGCGCAACTCGAAAGCTCAAAGGATTTCGCCAAACGTTTTATGCAGCGGCATCGTATTCCCACTGCCGCTTCACAGACCTTTACCGATCTTGCCACTGCCCGTGCTTACGTCGAAACGCATGCGCTGCCGGTCGTGATAAAAGCCGACGGACTGGCCGCTGGTAAAGGCGTTGTTGTTGCGACAGCGCGCGAAGAAGCGCTGGCTGCCGTCACCGATATGTTGAGCGGCCAGATGCTGGGCGACGCCGGTGCTCGTGTGGTGATTGAAACATTTCTTGATGGCGAAGAAGCCAGCTTCATCGTGATGAGCGATGGCGTCAACGTTTTACCGCTGGCTTCGAGCCAGGATCACAAGCGGTTGCGCGATCACGACGAAGGCCCCAACACCGGCGGGATGGGGGCGTACTCACCTGCGCCGGTGATCACGCCCGAATTGCACGCCCGGATCATGCGCGAAATCATCGTGCCGACCATTCAGGGAATGGCGGCGGAAGGCCATCCGTTCACAGGTTTCCTTTACGCTGGGGTGATAATCGACTCACAGGACGATCCGTATGTGATCGAATTCAATTGCCGGATGGGCGATCCCGAAACGCAGCCGATCATGATGCGTCTACGTACCGATCTCGTCGATCTTGTCGAGCACGGCATCGACGGCACACTCGATGCCGTCGAATGCGAATGGGACCGGCAAGCTGCGCTCGGTGTCGTGCTTGCTGCACCCGGATACCCGCAAGCGCCAACAATCGGCGCACCGATTGCCGGACTCGATGCTGATGGTGACACTCACGGCATGGTAAAGATTTTTCATGCGGGTACCCGACAGGACGGCGACGCCGTCGTCACTTCCGGTGGCCGCGTGTTGTGCGTTACTGCCCTTGGCGAATCGATCAAACTCGCGCAACGCGCTGCTTATCAGGTTGCCGATGCTGTTACCTTTAAAGGCAGGCAATACCGGCGTGACATCGGTTATCGAGCATTGACACGTCCGACCAACGGGCATGAACGATAACGCATTGGATAACAACGCTTTATGTGAGACTGTGGTTGATAGCGCCGTTGTGTTCGATGGCAAATTGCTGCATGTGCGAAGCGATACAGTGCGTTTGCCCAACGGCCACACGACAACGCGTGAATATGTTTGCCATCCGGGCGCGGCGTTGATTGTTCCGGTGTTCGATGATGGCCGTTTGTTGCTCGAACGCCAGTTTCGTTATCCGAGCCGTACCGTATTCATTGAGTTTCCCGCTGGAAAACTCGACCCCGGCGAAGCGCCGCTCGTTACCGCCCAACGCGAATTGCGCGAAGAAACCGGCTATGAAGCATCGCGCTGGCGCTTGCTCGGCAACATTCATCCGGTACCTGCCTACTCCGATGAGATCATTTATCTCTTTGCCGCCGAGGGGCTGACGCTGACCGAGAGCCGTTGCGACGACGACGAATTTCTCGAACTCATCACGATGACGCCCACCGAAATCGCTGCCGCCATTGACTTCGGTGAGATCACAGACGCCAAGACACTGTGCGCGTTTTCGCTGTGGCGGACGAAACAGCATTGCACAATACCCTGACCCAAAATCCCAATGATCGCTCGCCATCTCATCATCGCCGGTCGTGTCCAAGGCGTCTTTTTTCGAGGTAGCGCCGTTGCAGAAGCCCGTAAGCACCATCTCACCGGTTGGGTGCGCAACAACCTCCACGACGGCACAGTCGAAATACTGATACAAGGCACGGCAGAAGATGTTGAAACGCTGGTGCAGTGGTGCCGCCGCGGATCACCCACTGCCGACGTTACCGGATTGACTGTGACCGAAATCGTTCCCGATCCGACGTTGCAAACATTCGAAAAAGGCGCTGACGCCTGAATCCGCTATTCGTTACGCCCGCTGCCCGATGATTAATGGCGTTACCGGTTGCACGTCGGCGTTTTGCGCGCGTTGCATCAATGCATGGTCGATCAAAACCAGCGCCAACATTGCCTCGGCAATGGGCGCTGCCCGCAATCCGACACAAGGATCGTGCCGACCGGTTGTCCGCATCGTTGTTGCTTCGCCCTGCGTGGTGATCGAACGGCGTGGCGTGATTAACGAGGAAGTTGGTTTTACGGCGATACGCACGACAATTGGCTGGCCCGTCGAAATGCCGCCGAGCATTCCGCCCGCGTGGTTCGACACAAACCCGTCGGGCATCATTTCATCGGCGTGCTCCGTTCCCAGTTGAGCTGCTGACGCCATTCCGGCGCCGATTTCAACCGCTTTTACCGCGTTGATTCCCATCATCGCGTAGGCAATATCGGCATCAAGCCGGTCATACACCGGCTGCCCCAACCCGACCGGGACGCCGGTCGCTTCAATCAGCAGCGATGCGCCGCATGAATCGCCTGCTTTACGCAAACCATCGAGATAAATCTCCAATTCCGGCACGAGGTCGGCGTTGGCAACAAAGAACGGATTTTGAGCAGCATACGCCCAATCGACGAACGGAACAGGGAGTGCTCCAACCTGAGTCACGCAGGCGCGCACCACTGTCCCGTAACGCTCGCTCAACCATTTTTTAGCGATGGCGCCCGCGGCTACCCGTACCGCCGTTTCCCGTGCCGAAGCGCGACCGCCGCCGCGATAATCGCGAAAACCATATTTCTGGGTATACGTGTAATCGGCATGTCCCGGCCGGAACGTTTCGGCGATCTCGCGGTAATCCTGACTGCGCGCATCCTGATTGCGAATCAGAAATGCGATCGGGGTGCCGGTCGTCCTGCCCTCAAATACTCCGGACAAAATCTCCACCGTGTCCGGCTCGCGCCGTTGCGTAACGTATTTCGACGTCCCGGGTCGGCGACGGTCAAGCTCCCGTTGCAAATCAGCTTCACATAACGCCAGTCCCGGCGGACACCCATCGACGACCCCGCCGATCGCCGGCCCGTGCGACTCGCCAAATGACGTGACACAAAAAAGTTTCCCCAAAGTATTGCCGGACATGGTTTGTCGATAAAGGCTGTAAAGAATAAGTCTAGCAGGATTCTCAAAAGCGCCGAAAAGAACGTTGGCATCACATCAGGTCGTAAGCTCGGCCAAGACCATAAAAACTATAAATTTGTATGCACTTGTTTGTATATACAAACGGTGATATATTGAACGTATGCAACGATATTTCGAGTGGGACGACAAGAAAGCGGCAACCAATTACCACAAGCATGGCGTCCGGTTTGAGGAAGCAGCATTGGTCTTTGATGACCCATTTGCGTTATCGGGGCAAGACCGTATCGAGAACGGCGAGCAGCGTTGGCAAACTATCGGCATGGTTGGTAGCTGCCTGCTGCTTTTGGTGGCGCACACAGTGCGCTTTGAAGATGAGTGCGTCGAGGTCATACGGATCATCAGCGCCCGTCGTGCAGATCGAAAGGAGCGGAAGCGTTATGAGCATGGTTAGGTACAAACAAAACGAGTTGCCGCCGGTGAGCGAAGGGAGCAAGGCGGAACTTAAGGCGCTGGCAAAAAAGCCGGATAAAGAAATCGATTACAGCGATATTCCGCCGCTGGATGAAGCGTTCTGGGCGCAGGCAGTCCCGAACCCGTTTTATAAGCCGCTGAAGACGCACGCATCCGTGCGGATTGATTCGGACGTGATGGTTTGGCTCAAGAGCCAGGGCAAGGGCTATCAGACCCGCATGAATGCCATCTTGCGCGAGGCCATGCTTCGCTCAATGCAGCACAAGCCATGAAGAAGCGGCGGGACATAGTGATATTTCGCAACCGGAAGTGTCGGACATCTGATGCTCACGGTGGTCTGACCCGTACCCTGTGAACAGACCCGACGTTATATAATACGATCCTCCGAGGAGCGCTGCGACTTTGCGTTGGTACCCGCCCGCAAAGCCAGGCTCGGATAAAGCAACAACGGCGCTCGTGACTTTCTTTTTATAACCGGAAAGCGCGGGCAAGACCCTCTCTCGTCGTGCTTCCTTTTTGACCGTTTTTGAAAGGGCTTCACGATGCAGCATCCTTCCCAACCTACAAACGACTATTACGTCGCGGATTTGTCGCTGGCCGATTGGGGGC
>JAISPI010000125.1 GCA_031275075.1 Burkholderiales bacterium
GGCACGACGTTGTTCCGGCTGTTCGGCGGCGCCATGAACAACGCGGCGTCGGCGGATGCCTGGAGCCGTGCCGTGCAGGTGGCGCAGAATCAGCTGGCGCAGGCGTCGGCAGCGCAACCGTTGCACCCGACGACAGACAGCGGTCGGGATGGCGACGTACAGTGGGCGTTGCGGGTCGAAGAATATGCGCCGCCGCAAGGCGAAGGCGAGACGATGCCGATGGCGGAATCGCCGCTGTTCAAGTTGTATCGGCTGCAGGTGGATGTGCGCTTTCCCGGCGTTGCCGCAAGTGATCGGACGTTTACGTTGGAGACGCTTAAAATCGGCGTGGAGGACAAGCTATGAGGCGTTCGTCTTGCCACGGCTCGCAAGGATTCACGCTGGTCGAACTGATCGTGGCGTTGCTGCTATTGTCGTTGATTTCGGCGACGCTGTTTGGCGTGTTTCGCACAGCGGGGCGCAGCGTCGAAGCGGGAGAACAGCGCACCGATGATGCTGCGTCGATCCGGCTTGTCGAAGATTTTTTACGGGCGCAGTGGGAGAATGCGCATCCGTTGCGTCAACGCAAAATGCTCGAATACCCACTGATTTTCGAAGGCAGCCGTGACCAACTGATTTATGTGTCGGCGTTACCGCCGCGGGTATTGGGTGGCGGACTGTGGGCGTGGCGCCTGCATGTGGTGCGCGAGGGACAACATGGCAAGCTGGTGCTGGAAAACACGATTCCCGATACCGGCAGTCAGGCGAAACTGAATTTTTCAGCGGACAAACGATCGGTGCTGGCGGATCGCGTTAAGAGCGTGACGTTTCAATATTATGGAATCACCGGCGAAACAACGATAAAGACGATGCCGAAATGGAGCAATGCTTGGGACGATTCGCAGCGGTTGCCGCAAATCATCCGGATGGATGTCACGTTGGAAGACGGCTCCCAATGGCCGACGCTTTACGTGGAAATGCGCAAAGGCATGGAAGCGGGGTGTCGGCAGTGGAATGAGGTAGCCGGGAAATGCGCGGGTGTATGAAGACAGTCAACCGCATAAATACCCTTTTCATCCATCGCCCGCTTGCGGGAGGGAGGCGGGGGAGAGGGCGTCAACGCGGAATTGCGCTAATCATCGTCCTGTGGACGACGGTGTTGCTGACCGTTATCGCTGGCGGTTTCGCTTTTTCGATGCGCCATGAAGCGTTGGCGACGCAGAATGCGGTGTCGGTGGCGGCGGCACGCTGGATCGCCAATGGCGCAGTAGAACGGACGGTGTATGAACTGGCTGTGCCGAGGCTGGCGCTGAACGAAGCATGGCAACCGAACGGGCTGGCGCATGTGTGGCAAGAAGGCGAGGCGCGAATCGAAGTGACGGCAGTCGATGAAGGCGCCTACATTGATCTCAACACGGGGCGTGATGATTTGCTGAAGGGGCTGTTCACCAAGACCGGCGGCCTGGATGAAGTCACGGCGATGCGAATGGTCGATTCGATTGTCAACTGGCGTACCGAGGGTGATCAGAAACGGATCGGCGGCGCCAAAGAGAGCGATTACAAAAGCGCCGGTTTACCATACGGTCCGGCCAACGCGCCGTTTCAGGCGGTCGAAGAAGTGGGAATGGTTCTGGGGATGACGCCGGAGTTATACACACGCGTATCCCCGTTTTTGACGGTCAATTCTCGCCAGTCCAGCGCCAATCCGCTGACAGCGCCGCGCGAAGTGTTGCTGTCGTTCCCGAATGTTACGGAGGAAATGGTCGATGAATATCTGGCGCGTCGTCAGGAGGCGTTGATGAACCACCTGCCCCCGCCGCCGTTTCCGGGTGGCGGTGGAGGACGTTCCCCTGCTTGGCGGATTCATGCCACGGTGACGATGGAGGATGGGACGCAGTTCACGCGGAAAGCGGTGATCCGCCGCACCGGCAATCTGAAGCGACCGTTTGTGGCGTTGCTGTGGGGAGAAGCCTAGACGATGGAGTGGTGCGGCGGAAGCGTAAAATGGATGTGACTTTAAATGACAGCAATGAATAGCACGAAGGGGGGAGGGACAGGTAGAATGTCTCAATTTCATCGGTTTTTATCGGGGGAAACATTCGGGTGTCTATATTGACAGCCTCATTACAAAACAGCATCACCACGGCGGCGGGTAACTTCTGGCGCTGGTGGTGCAACGAACTCGTGCAGCTCTTGCCGATGACGGTACGAGCGCGCCTGCAACATCGACGCTTGCTGCCGGTCATGGCTTACAGTGAGACGCAATGGGAGCTGTGGGTGCCCAGCCTGGAAAATGGCCGTGTGACTCGGGTAAAACAAGCGGTGTTCGATATATCGGGCGAACCGGAAACGCGGATGTTGCAAGTATGGGAGGCCGTTTCCCGTTTGGCATCGCCGGTGGCGCTGTCGCTACCGGCGTCGTTGGTTCTGCGACGGACGTTGGTGCTGCCGGCGGCGCTTGAAGAAAACCTGAAGCAAGCGCTGGCTTACGATCTCGACCGACATACGCCGTTTCGCGGAGATGAGCTGTACTTTGATGCACAAGTCGTTGGACGTGATTCTGCGCGCGGCGAAATCCAAGTGGCGCTGGCAGCGGTACAGCGGACACATGCTGACCGTATCATGGCGCAACTGCGCGAAGTTGGCGCCGAAATCGTCGCCTTGCTGGCGAATCCGCCCGAGAACATTGAATCGAAACTCAACCTGTTACCGACCGAAAGCCGACCGTCATGGCAGCCCTGGCAACGCTGGACAGTCATTGTCGGCGCAGTGTTGATCATGCTGTTGCTGGCTGCCGCGATTACGCTGCCGATCTGGCAGAAACGCGCGTATGCGATCAAGCTACGGCAACAGACCGATATGACACACATTCAGGCGATGGAAGTCGAGCGGTTACGCAGCGAACTTGACCGGTTGGTCGCCGATTACGATTTCGTACCGGAACGCAAAGGGGCGTACCCATCGACGGTACACGTCCTCGACGAAATCACCAAAGTGCTGCCTGACGACACTTGGTTAACGCAGATGGAGTTGAAAAACACCGTGGGCGGCAAGGATGAGCGTCATGAAGTCTTTTTACGCGGTGAATCGGCGAATGCCAGCCGTCTTGTAACCTTGCTGGAAGAATCCGGGTTGGTAGCGCAGGCAGCGCCGCGCTCGCCGATCACCGCGATTTCAGGCGGGGGGGAAATGTTCGATATCGGCGCCAAAATAAAACACTTACAACCGTCCGAACGGGTGGCGGTGATAACAGAAAGCAAAGAAGTGTTGCCG
>JAISPI010000057.1 GCA_031275075.1 Burkholderiales bacterium
ATTCACCGCGCCACAATGCGGGGAGACCCGCCACGGCGCATTTTACCTCAGGCGCCGTGCCAGTATCGCGGCCTTCGCTGCCGCTCGGTCTCGACGGCCACGCCACCGGCAGTCAGGCGAATGCTGAGCGCCCCTTCAAGGTCGGTGCGGCGCATCTCGACACCGGCTTGCGTGTAGCGTTCCACAACCTCTGTGGCCGGATGCCCAAAGCGATTCCGATAACCCGTCGAGATCAAGGCCAGCCGCGGCGAGACGCCCTGTATGAAGGCTGCCGATGAAGAAGTCCGGCTGCCGTGGTGCGGCGGCAGCACAACGGCGGCGGCAATTTCCGAACCATGCCGCGCAAGCAGCTTCGCTTCCGTCTTGGCTTCGATATCGCCGGTGAGCAAAATCGAATCGGTTGGTGTCGATATTTTCAGCACGCAGGAACGGCTGTTGGTCGTGCCTTTGGCTTCGTAGTCACCGGCTGCCGGATACAGCACTTCGAAAGACACGCCGTCCCACTGCCAGCGGTCGCCGTCCTGACACCGATGACTGGACGGCGCGATGGTATTCAACGGATGATAGTTCGGCAGGGAGCTGCTGAGCACCGTGGCCGGCAGCACCGTCAGCACCACGCCCGCGCCGCCTGCGTGATCGTTATCCTGATGGCTGACCATGAGCATGTCGAGCCGCCGCACGCCCACGGCCCGCAGGTAAGGAATGATGAGCCGGTCGCCGGCATCGGCATCGAGGGAATACATCGGGCCGGTGTCGTAGAGCATGTCGTGTTGCGCCGTCTGGATATGCACGGCCAGCCCCTGACCGATATCGAGCATGCGCACCAGCGCCTCGCCCTCCGCCGGACGCGGCGCGGGTATCAAGATCAGTGGCGCAAGCGCCACCGCGCCCAGCCAACGCGAAGGAAATCCGCGCGGCAGCACCAGCCAGCCGATGCCGAACAGGGCCAGCCCCACGGTCCAGGCAGGCGGCGCTTGCTGCTGCCAGACCGCCCAGCGCGAAGTCGCCAGCCATTGCAGGAGTTGCATCAGGATATCCGTGAGCCAATGCCCAAGATGCAGCAGCGGCTCGCCGAGCAAGGGCAGCGTCCCAAGCAGCGCCAGCGGGGTAATGACCATGCTGACCAGCGGGATCGCCACCGCATTGGCAATCGGCGACACCAGCGAGAACTGTTGAAAAAGCGCGAGCAGCGCCGGAATCATGCCCAGCGTCACCGCCCATTGCGCCCGTCCCCAAGCCGCCAGCCAATGTTCTTTGCCCAAGCGCCCCGTGCCGATATAGAACAGCAGGCCGACCGCGCCGAACGACAGCCAGAAGCCGACCGCCAACACGGCCCAAGGGTCGAGCGCCAGCACGATTGCCAGCGCCACCGACAAAACACGGCTGGAAGAAAAATTGCGCCCGCTCCACACCGCCAGCGCCACCACGATCAACATGTAAAGCGTGCGCTGGGCCGGGACCTCAAAACCCGCCAGCAAAGCGTAAGCGAACGCCGCCAACATGCCCGCTGCCGCCATCGCCTTTTGCGTCGGCAATCGCAAAGCCAGCGCCGGAACGCGCCGCCAGCCCCAGCCCGCGAGCCAGGCGACAAGGCCCGCCACCATCGTCACATGCAGGCCGGAAACACTGAGCAAATGGGTCACGCCGGTACGCGCGAAAGTCCGCCAATACCCCGATTCAATGGACTGCTGATCGCCGACCGCCAAAGCCACCAGAATGCCCGCGTAGGGCACGTCGCCGAGAATGCGCTGAAAGCGGTCGCGCACCGACTGGCGCAGCCGCTCGACCCAGTATGCGGGCCGATCCACCCGCTCGTCGAGGCGGGCGTTCCGCTCCGATTTGCGCACATACCCCGCCGCCCGAATATCGCGCTCGAACAGCCAAGCCTCGTAGTCGAAACCATGCGGATTGACATTGCTGTGCGGCCGCTTGAGCCGCACCAGCAAGCGCCAACGCTCACCGGCGCGGATTTCCGGCGCGGCATGAAGATCATCGTCATCCTGCGCCTGCCAGCCGCGATACCAAGCCAGCGAAATATGCGCCGGCACTGTCGCGCCGGATTGCTCGACATCGAAATCGAAGCGCAGGCCACGCTCGATAACCTGCGGCAAACCCGCCACCACGCCGGTAATTTCAATATCACGGCCTTCGTTGCCGATCGGCAGCGCATCCGCCAAACGCTCCTGCGCGCGCCAACCCGCCCAAGCCGCGCCCGCCAGCGCCGCCGCCAGCAGCGCCAGCGCAACACCAGCAAAGCGAACTCTGCGCCCAAGCGCCGCCGCAATCGCCGCTACAGCAGCCGCGACAACAAGCACCGCCACATCAGGCAAATCGCCCTGATGCTGTAGCCAGAGAATACCGGCGGCAAATGAAAGGACAAGCAAGCGCATGTTGTCCGATTATCCCGTAAGTTCCCGCCGTTGTCGGAGATTCAGGTTACAGGCCTCAGTAACCTCATCGTCATTCTGCGCGAAGCGAAGCGTAGTCGCAGAATCCAAACACCGCATGGATTCCGCGACTACGCGCGGAATGACACGACTTTCTCTTCTCTCCCTCAAGGGGAGAGGGGAACAAAATATGGAATGGTGTCGTTTTCTCCCCTCGCCCGCTTGCGGGAGAGGGCATCAAAAAAACGAAAGCCCCGTGCGGGGCTTTCGTTACATCAGGAAGATGGTTTTGATGTTGTACGATGTTGTGTTGTTGGGATTCGCTACGCTCATCGCCAACCTGCCACACCCATCAAATCAGAAGTTGTAGGGTGGGATTGTAGGGTGGGCAAAGCGCAGCGTGCCCATCGCAACAAACCCGGCCATCGGTTGGTGGGCACGGCTTAACAGCCTTTGCCCACCCTACGCCATCAAGTCAGCGCCTGCGCAGGAACGTCGCCGCAGCGCCTGCCGTAAAGATGCCGAGCCACAGAAGCGCCCAGAAGCCCAGCGCCGGGACGGGGGTGGCGCTGCCTATCGGAGGATTCTGTTTGACGACTTCTACCGCGCCGCTGGTGCAAGGGGGTGAACGCGTGACACCGCGTTGATCCTTGCTGTTGACCGTAGCAGCATTCGAGCAGGTATCCCAAACGCCGTAACCGATTGCGTCGCTGCCCGCGCCCGGCATCCTCGTCCACGTTGCGCCGCCGTTGTTGGCCAACGCGCCGAGGTTGAGGTTGGCGTTGCCCTTGCTCGCCCCCGTGAAGCCGCAGCCGGTGCCGCCATCGAGGTTGCCGCCGTTGTCCGTCAGTGTGGCGGGGGGGGCGGCGGATTCGATGTAGCAACTCTGAACAATCGTATTGGCCAGCGTTGCCGTGCTTTGGTTGGTTGCGTCGGCAGCGTTGCAAAGACCGCCGCAGCCTGCGTAGGCTCCGTTGTCCGTGTTGCCGAAGACGGTGCTGTTGGTCAGCGTCGCCGCGCCGATGTTGAGAATACCGCCGCCGGCGCTGGTGGCCGTGTTGCCGGAGACGGTACTGTTGGTCAGCGTCAGCGTGGTATCGAAGTCGTTGTAAATACCGCCGCCCCAACTGGCCGTGTTGCCGGAGACGGTGCTATTGATCAACGTCAGCGTGGCATTACTATGGTTGAGAATACCGCCGCCGTTCCAATTGGCCGTGTTGCCGGAGACGGTGCTGTTGGTCAGCGTTGCCTCGCCCCAGTTACGAATACCGCCGCCGTCGGTGGCCGTGTTGTCGGAGACGGTGCTGTTGGTCAGCGTCAGCGTGGCATTGACGCCGTTGAAAATACCGCCGCCGTAGTCGGTGGTCGTGTTGCCGGAGACGGTGCTGTTGGTCAGCGTCAGCGTGGCATTGACGTCGTTGTGAATACCGCCGCCGCTCCGATCGGTCGTGTTGCCGGAGACGGTGCTGTTGGTCAGCGTCAGCGTGCCTTCGTTGTAAATGCCGCCGCCGAGGCCGCCGCCAGTGACGGCGCCTTCCTTGATCGTGAAATCTTTAAACTCGACCGTGGTGCCGCCGAGCACAGAGAACACCCGAACCGCGTTGTTGCCGCTGACGGCCAGGCCGGGGGCGTCGGAACCGTCGATTATCAGGCTCTTGTTCACAGTCAGCTCACCGGCCAGCGTGATCGTGGGATTGGCGGGCAGGCCGCTGAACACGATGGTGTCGCCGGCATTGGCAGCGGCAATCGCGGCACGCAGGCTGCCGGCGCCGGTGTCATTGGTGTTGGTCACGATAATCGTCGCCGCCGACGCCAGGCCGGAAAAGGCGAACACCAACAGAACAGCGCAGAAAAACGCGGGGAAACAATGCCGGAAACGAGGGGAGGAAGAACGCCGGAGAGAGGTGAGAGAGCCCCCAACCCAACGCCAAATTATGCTTAAATCATGGCGGATAAATGCTACTAACTTGTTACACGAAGACATTTTCATTCCTTTCAGAAAGAAGCGGAGAAAACATGAATCCGGTTTGAGTTGCCGATAATTGATATGCAAAGTGCGAAATGTAAAATGCGGATGCGAATCGGCAATAAATCCGGTAATAGTCTGCATGAAAATTTACGGTTTGTGACGCCGTTGTCAGGAAAAATAATCGTGGGTTTGCTGCGGGGGTGTTTTTTTTGGCATCACCGGGGCGGGGTGGCAGAAAAAGCCGATTTAACCGCCCGCAAAGAGCACAAAGAAACTTCTCGTCTTTCGCGTTCTCTGCGGGTGATATTCTCAATCGTCATTCCGCGCACAGTCGCGGAATCCATGCGGCGTCTGGATTCCCGCTTTCGCGGGAATGACGCTCCCCTCTCCCCACAAGTGGGGCGAGGGGAACAAAGTGCGGAATGACGTTTAAAAATATTAACCGCCCACAAAACCCGCAAAAATTTTAGGTGTTCTTTGTGCCCTTTGCGTTCTTTGCGGTTGAATCGTTTTTTCCGATCCATGATTCTCGAAAATCCAGCCCGACAGCCGCAATGGATTTAGGCTAAAATTCCTCTCTTTTATTAGGCGCCGGCGGTGTGTGGAGAGGAACGCTGCCATGGTGGGAAAACGCGGTGTGGATTTCGTGAAAATTATTCGTACTTTACCGATGGCCGGCCAGGACGAGCCTGCCATTGCATTGGCGCTGGGCAATTTCGACGGCGTGCATCTGGGACATCAGGCGATGTTGCGCCGGGTCGTCGAAGCGGCCAGCGATCTCAATCTCGTACCGGCGGCGATGACTTTCGAGCCGACGCCGCGCGAGTATTTTGCGTCAACGGCGACATCTGTTTGGCGACAGCCCCGGTTGCTACCCTTACGCAGCCGGCTTGAACGGATGGCGGAGATCGGTATCGCCCGGATTTATTTGTTGCGTTTCGATGCGCGGCTGGCGGAAATGGATGCGGAAATGTTTGTCGGTGATTTGCTGGAGCGGCGGTTGAATGTGCGCTGGTTTTTAGCCACTCATGATGCCCGTTTCGGAAAGAACCGAATGGGCAGTCTGGATTTTTTGCGGGCGCGTTCCAATGCTTTTATGTTGGAAACGATGACAACGGTTGAGATTGACGGCAAGCGAGTGTCGTCCACCGCTGTGCGGCAGGCGTTGGCGGCAGCCGATTTCGCGCGCGCCCGGCAGTTGTTGGGGCGGCCTTATACGATCGGCGGTCGGGTGACGCATGGAGAGGCGCGCGGACGCGCGATTGGTTTTCCGACGGTGAATCTGCCGTTGACGTTCAAACCGCCGTTGTCCGGTGTGTTTGCCGTGCGTGTGCATGGATTGGGAACGGTGCGCGAGGGTGTGGCGAATCTCGGTGTGCGGCCAACGGTGGAAGCCGCGGCAGAAGCGTTGCCGGTGTTGGAAACGCATGTGTTCGATTTTAATGAGAGCGTGTACGGGCAGCGTATTGAAGTGGAGTTTATCGAGAAGTTACGCGATGAAATGTGTTTTTCCGATGTGACGGCGCTGACGAAGCAAATTGAAGACGATGCGCGTCGGGCGCGGGAAATATTTTTGCCGGTGTTGCGCGCGGCATCCTGAATTGAGAAACGGGTAGAAAGACAACGATGTTAGAACCGAAGAAAGACGATTACCGAGCTACGTTGAATTTGCCGGAGACGCCGTTTCCGATGCGCGGCAATCTGGCGCAGCGCGAGCCGGTCTGGGTGGCCGAATGGCAGGAAAAGAAAATTTACGAAGCGATTCGGGCGGCGTGCGCCGGACGGCCGCTGTTCGTTCTTCACGACGGGCCGCCGTACGCCAATGGCGACATTCATATTGGCCATGCGGTCAACAAGATTCTGAAAGACATCATCGTCAAAAGTAAAACGATGGCGGGTTTCGATGCGCCGTATGTGCCGGGCTGGGATTGCCACGGGATGCCGATTGAAGTGCAGATCGAAAAAACGCATGGCAAGCATTTATCGACGGCGGAAACGCAGCGGTTGTGCCGTGCTTACGCCGAGGCGCAAATCGTTCGGCAGCGGGAAGGTTTCCGCCGACTTGGTGTGCTTGCCGATTGGCAAGACTTGTACACGACGATGGCGTTTCGCAATGAGGCCGATGAAGTGCGGACGCTTGGCGAAATTTTGAAGAAAGGTTATCTCTACCGCAGTTTGAAGCCGGTGAACTGGTGTTTCGATTGCGGCAGCGCGCTGGCAGAAGCTGAGGTCGAATACGAAGACCGTGCCGACAGCGCAATCGATATTGGTTTTTCGCTGGAAGACAATGAACGCGCCAAATTGGCGCAGGCGTTTGGATTAAAGCAAGCGCCGGAGGGTGTGGTTCAAGCGGTGATCTGGACAACGACACCGTGGACAATTCCGTCGAATCAGGCGCTCAACGTGCATCCCGATCTGGTTTACGCGCTGGTTAAAACGCCGGAGAAGCATTTGGTTCTGGCGCAGGATTTGGTTGAGGTGTGTTTGAAGCGTTACGGTTTGACCGGCAACGTTATCGCGACAACGAAGGGCGCGGCGCTTGAACATCTGGCGTTCCGGCATCCGTTTTACGACCGCATTTCGCCGATCTACCTCGCCGAATACGTGACGCTCGAAGCCGGTACCGGTGTTGTGCACAGCGCCCCCGCTTACGGTATCGAGGACTTTCAAAGTTGCCGCAAATACGGGATGAAAGACGAGGCGATTCTCAATCCGGTACAGGGCAACGGCAAGTTCGAGGCGGCGCTGCCGTTTTTTGGCGGGCTGTTGATCTGGGACGCCAATCCGAAGATCGTTGAAAAATTGCGCGAAGTCGGCGCGCTTTTGCACACTGAAAAATTCAAACACAGCTATATGCATTGCTGGCGGCACAAGTCGCCGGTTGTTTATCGGGCAACGCAGCAATGGTTTGTCGCTATGGACGGCGCTCCCGGTTTTCAGGGAACGAAGCCGAAAGAGACGTTACGTGAAACGGCGCTGGCTGGAATTGAGGCGACGCGATTTTATCCATCCTGGGGAAAAGCGCGTTTACAGACGATGATCGCCAACCGGCCTGATTGGACATTGTCGCGGCAGCGGCAGTGGGGTGTGCCGTTGCCGTTCTTTGTTGATCGCCAGACCGATGAATTGCATCCCGATTCGCTGGCGCTGCTTGAAAAAGCGGCGCAGAAGATTGAACAATGCGGGATCGAATCATGGTACGAAGCGACAGCGGCCGATTTCGGTGTCGATGAAAAAAAGTACCGCAAGCTGACCGATACACTCGACGTCTGGTTCGATTCCGGTTCGACGCATCAAACGGTGATGGGCGGTCCACAGGGACGCGAACAAAGCCTGGGTTCGCATGGTTCCAAAACCCGTTTTCCGGCCGACCTGTACCTCGAAGGCTCCGATCAACATCGCGGCTGGTTCCATTCTTCGTTGTTGGTGTCGTCGATGCTGAACGGCGCACCACCGTACAAAAACCTGTTGACGCACGGCTTTACCGTCGATGCCAACGGTTACAAGATGTCGAAATCGCGCGGCAATACGGTGTCGCCGCAAAAAGTCGGCGATACGTTGGGTGCTGAAATTTTGCGCTTGTGGACGGCGGCAACCGATTATTCTGGCGAATTGTCGATTTCCGACGAGATTCTGAAGCGCGTGGTCGAAAGCTATCGCCGTATTCGCAACACGCTGTGTTTTTTGATGGGCAATACTTCCGATTTCGATGTTGCCCGTGATGCGGTGCCGCTCGACGCGATGTTTGAGATGGATCGCTATGCGTTGGCGAAAGCGGGCGCGTTGTCGGCGAGTGTACGCGAGGATTACGCGCAGTACGAATTTCATTCGGTCGTCCAGAAAGTGCAGACGTATTGTTCGGAAGAATTGGGCGGTTTTTACCTCGACGTGTTGAAAGACAGGCTCTACACCGCAGGCAAGACAAGTGTGGCGCGGCGTTCAGCGCAAACGGCGCTTTATCACATTCGCAATCTGTTGTTGAAACTGATTGCGCCGGTCTTGTCGTTTACGGCGGAAGAAGCATGGCGCATCGTATGTCCGGAAGATCCAACGGTGTTTGTGCGTGGCTGGGAAGACGGTTTTCCCGATGTCGCCGAAGCGTCGCGTCTGTTGGAAAAGTGGCAACGCCTTCTCGCCGTGCGCGCACTGGTGTTGAAGGAAATGGAAAATCTGCGTGAAGCGGGCGGCATCGGTTCATCGTTGCAGGCGGAAGTGACGTTGACGCTGACGGCGGATGATTACGCGCTGTTTAAAACACTGGGCGACGATTTGCGTTTTGTGCTGATTACTTCCGCCGCTCGCATCGTCAAGGGCGAGGCGCTGCGCATCGAGGTGACGCCGTCAACCGGCATCAAATGCGAGCGCTGCTGGCACTGGCGGCACGATGTTGGCCGCGATCCGGCGCATCCGACGCTGTGCGGGCGTTGTGTCGACAACCTGTTCGGCGAAGGCGAGGCGCGTCAGCATGCATGAGAAAAAAGCCGCGCCGTGGGCAAAAGCAGCGCATTACGAATGGTGTAAAGCCTGGTGGTTACTGGCCAGTGTGCTGGTGATCGTGTCTGACCGCTTGACCAAGCTGTGGGTGTACGAAACGTTTTACAGCGGCGAAGTGCGGCCGGTAACGTCGTTTTTCAGTCTGATCTTGACGTTTAACACCGGCGCGGCATTCAGCTTCCTGGCCGGTGCCGGCGGATGGCAGCGACCGTTTTTTATTGTGATCAGCGTGGTGGCGTGTCTGGCATTTTTGTGGCTGCTGTTGCGTGGCGGCAGCCGCTGGTTCAGCCTTGGGCTGGCGCTGATCATCGGCGGCGCGTTGGGCAATCTGTGGGATCGGATCGCTCTTGGCCGGGTGATCGATTTTTTGTTGTTTCATTATCAACATTGGTCTTATCCGGCGTTCAATATTGCGGACAGCGCGATTGTTGTCGGCGCGTTTTTGTTGGTTGCCGATAGTTTGCGGCAACGCAAACACGCTGTTTATGAAGACGATGAGCGTGACGGGCGGAACCGTTCCGCCTGATGAGAAAAACCGGATGAAAATCCTGCTGGCCAACCCTCGCGGATTTTGTGCCGGTGTTGACCGCGCGATTACCATCGTCGAAGAAGTGTTGAGACGTTTCGGGGCGCCGGTTTATGTGCGCCATGAGGTTGTACACAACACATTCGTGGTCGAGCGACTGAAAACGGAGGGCGTGATTTTCGTCGAGTCGCTTGACGAAGTGCCTGACGGTGCGGCGGTTATCTTTAGCGCGCACGGCACACCGAAGCGCGTTTACGAAGAAGCGGCGCAACGCGGTCTGACGGTGTTCGACGCAACGTGTCCGCTGGTGACCAAGGTGCACATTGAAGTCGATCGGATGGCGCAGGCCGGTATCGAGATCGTAATGATCGGTCACGCCGGGCATCCGGAAGTCGAAGGCACGATGGGGCAATTGACAGAAAAAAACAATGAATCCATTTATCTGGTCGAAACGGTTGCAGATGTCGAGCGATTGCAGGTGCGAAACCCTGACCGTCTTGGTTTCGTGACGCAGACAACATTATCGCAAGACGACGCGGCGCAGATCATCGAAGCGTTGACGCGGCGTTTCCCCAAAATCCTTGCGCCGAAGAAAGAAGACATTTGCTATGCTACGCAAAACCGCCAGAACGCAGTGCGTGTACTGACGGGAGAAGTCGATCTGCTGATTGTCGTCGGCAGCCGCAACAGTTCCAATTCGAACCGGCTGCGTGAAGCGGCAGAACGGGGCGGTATCGCCGCTTATCGCGTGGACAGCGCCGCCGAACTGCTTCCGGAATGGTTTGACGGCAAACACTGCATCGGCATTACCGCGGGCGCTTCGGCGCCGGAAACGCTGGTGCGCGAGGTGGTGGCACGCCTGCGGGCGCTGGGCGCTGACGAGGTACACGAGTGCGAAGGCGTCGTCGAAAAAGTCTCGTTCCCGTTGCCGAAAAATTTGCAAGATGCCGGACAGTCTTGTAACCGCGTCGGATAAAACTGCTATGATGCGCTTGTGGTAAAGACCTGACGCAAAGGAGCGTATGTATGCCTGGGTGGATATGGTGGGTGTTGGCGTTGGTGCTGGCCGGTGTCGAAATGTTGACCGGAACGTT
>JAISPI010000099.1 GCA_031275075.1 Burkholderiales bacterium
CGACACCCTCAATTCTTCCAATAGCCAGCGGTACGCTTCGAGCTGCGAATCGTGGGCGTGAGCTTTCTGCTTTTTTTTCTCACGCGCCAGCCGTTCCTGATATTGCTGCCAATAGGCGAGCAGCTGCGCGCCGTGCTTTTGGTCTCGTGCTACCCGATCCGGATACTTGGCAAGCCGGCGGTCCATCGCTTTGAGATAACGCGGTAAGTGCGTTAACTGCGGCCATGGCGTCGCTGAAAAAAAACCGGGGTATAACAGCGTATCGCGTTGTGCTTTTAGTTCCTGCACCAGTCGCGAAAGCGCACCGGGCACGCTGCTCATTCGCATCGTCAACTGCTGATGCTCGACGGCAATTTCACCCAGCAAACGAAAGGCACTCTCCGCCACGGCAGCAAAACGGGTGCGGGCACGTTTGACCTGCTCGTTGAATGCTTTTTCGTTGCGCGGCAATGAATCGTCACCGATGAACGCACGATCACAAACAGCGTTAAGAATGTCAGCCAACAGGCGATCGGTAGGAATCAACGGTTTTAATTGCAACGCCGGTTGCTGAAAACCCGGCGGCTGTTTCTCCCAGCGGGTCAGCAAATCCTTGAGCGCGAAACGAATCAGTCGCACGATACCGGCGCGCGTATCCTGCAATGCCTCCTCCGCCGTGCCGCGTAATAGCAACGCTACCGAATCCTCCTCATCGACCAGCGCCGGATACGCCACCAATTTTTGTCCTTGATGGATGAGAGCCAGCGTTTCCGGCAGCTCACCGAAGTCCCAGCGCACCAGGCCACGTTTTTCCAGTGATGGGCCATGCTTCTCACTTGCGCCGGCGCGTAAGCCTACCTGCGCCATCTCCTTGAGTTCTTGCCGTAACTGTGAAAGATCGCGGGACTGCGCCAACAATTTACCGTCAGCGTCGATCACATCATAAGAAACCCTGAGGTGTTGCGGCAAATCGTTATCCTTCCAGCCGTCCGTATCCAGCTTGCCGCCATAGTTTTTTTCATACCATTCGCGCAACGCTTCTGATAAAGATTGTTCGCCAAACGGCATCGCCTCCAAAAATGCGGTGACCGCTTCCGGCAAAGGTATTAACCGATTACGCTGCGCTTTCGGCAGCGCCTTGAAATACCAAGTAATCTTGTCGCGCACCATTCCGGGAACCAACCAAGACAGTTGATCCTTGTCGAGTTGGTTGAGCAATGTCAACGGCACCGTCAGTGTCAGGCCGTCAAGAGGGTGTTCCGGTTCGAAACGGTATTTGAGCGGCAGCGCATTACCATGAACATCGAGCGTTTCCGGAAACAAATCTTCCGTGACCCAGCGTGCTGCATGCCGCATTAAAAATTCGCGTGTCAGAAACAAGCGCTGTGGATCGTTTCGCTCGTTTTCTTCACGCCAGCGCTCGAAAGTTACCAATGAATTGACTTCAACCGGAATATGCTCAAAATAAAAAGCGGCTATCGTTTCATCGTCAACCAAAACATCTTGGCGTCGTGCTTTGTGCTCAAGTTCAGCAATGTCGTCAACGAGTTGCCGGTTGTGCGCCAGAAACGCTCCTTTTGTTCGCAAATTACCCGACACCAACGCTTCCCGCACAAAAACCTCGCGCGCCGCTCCCGGATCGACGCGAGAAAACGATACCGGACGTCGCGCTACCAACGTCAGTCCGTACAATTGTACGCGTTCAAAGCCCGTCACTTCGCCGCGTTTTTCGTCCCAGCGCGGATCAAAATAATCCCTGTTCACACGGTCACCAGCAACGGCCTCAATCCACTCCGGCTCAATTTTGGCAACACAGCGTGCGTACAACCGCGACGTTTCTGTCAACTCGGCGGCCAACAGCCAACGGCCACTTTTCTTGACGCCGCCGCTTTTGACACAACTTCCGGGATGCACAAAAAACCGTATCCCACGCGCGCCAAGATACTCATCGCCATCATCACCTTTTGTTCCGATGTTAGAGAGCAATCCAGTCAACAGCGCCTCATGCAACGCGCGATAACGCTCCTGTGTATACGTTTTCGGAAGTGTTTCATTCCACTGCCACCCGGCCTCATTCAACGTGTTGATCAATTGCTGATGCACATCGCGCCATTCACGCAAACGCAAATAATTGACGAATTGTGCGCGGCAACGCTCGACGGTTTTGCGGTGCGACAACTTTTCTTCGTTCAGGCCGGTAAAAAATTCCCACAATGCCACCAACGACAGAAAATCAGAATGTTCGTCACGAAAATGCAAATGCGCCTGATCGGCAGCTTGCTGTTTGTCGAGCGGTCTTTCGCGCGCGTCCGGTACCGCCAGTGCGCTGGCAATCACCAAAGCCTCCGCAAGACAACTCTTTTCACGCGCCGCCAGCACAATACGTCCAATCCTCGGATCGAGCGGCAAGCGAGCGAGTTCGTGTCCGATCGCCGTCAAACCACCGGCAGCATCCATCGCATCAAGCTCACGCAACAATTGATAACCATCGGCAATAGCGCGCGAACCGGGTGCTTCGACAAACGGAAAAGATTCGGCCTGCCCCAGTTTCAACGCTGCCATTTGCAGAATCACCGAGGCCAGCGACGAACGCAAAATCTCTGGGTCGGTATATTCAGGCCGTGCATAAAAATCTTCTTCACCGTACAAACGGACGCAAATGCCCGCCGCGACACGACCGCAGCGTCCGGCCCGCTGATGGGCAGCGGCCTGCGAGATTTTTTCGATTCGCAACAACGTCGTTTTGTTGCGGAGACTGTAACGCTTGATACGCGCCAGCCCTGCGTCGATCACATAACGAATGCCCGGTACGGTCAACGACGTCTCTGCGACGTTGGTTGACAGTACAATGCGGCGTCCATTGCTTTTACTGAAAATACGTTGCTGATCGCTGACCGACAGCCGTGCATAAAGCGGCAAAATCTCCATGTGCGCCGCGTATGGCCGCTGTTGTAAAGCACGGCGCAACACGTCTGCGGTCTCGCGGATTTCACGTTCGCCCGGAAGAAACACCAGAATGTCGCCGGAACCGCCGCGCCACAATTCCTCAACCGTATCGGCAATCGCATCCTCCATGCCCTCTTCGTCGTCAGCGTCTTCACCGACATCGTTTTCCCGTCCAAGTGGACGATAGCGGATATCCACCGGATACGTACGCCCCGATACTTCGATAACCGGCGCCGGCGATGTCTCTGTGCCAAAATGACGAGCAAACCGGTCTGCGTCGAGCGTCGCCGATGTGATGATCAATTTCAAGTCGGGGCGTTTGACGAGCAGTTGCTTCAAATAGCCGAGCAGAAAATCAATGTTAAGGCTGCGTTCGTGCGCTTCATCAACGATAATCGTATCGTAGTGCGATAACCACGGATCGTGCTGCGCTTCGGCCAACAGAATACCGTCAGTCATCAATTTGATGTACGCATCAGGCCGGGTGTGATCGGTAAAACGCACTTTGAAACCAACCGCGTCGCCGATCTGGGTTTTCAGTTCTTCCGCGATCCGTGTTGCAACGGCTCGCGCTGCCATCCGCCGCGGCTGCGTATGTCCGATCAACCCTGCTTCGCCGCGTCCCGCCTCCAGGCAAATTTTCGGTAATTGTGTGGTTTTACCTGAGCCGGTTTCGCCGCAAACAATCACCACCTGATGCGCTCGAATCAACGCTTCGATTTCTTTTGCGCGTTGCGAGACCGGCAAATCCTCCGGGTAATGAATGGCAGGCTTTCCTCGGACGCGAACCCCGCGTTTTTCCACAGATTGCGCTATCTCGTTTTGGAGCTTCTGCCAATCATTTGTTCCTCTCTTATCCTTTTGTGTCTGACGCAAACGAGCCTCGAACCGGTAGCGGTCACGGCTCAGGGTTTTAGAAAGTTGCTCGTGAAGTGATTCGAACATTGTCATTTTGTTGATTCTAAAACAAACGGCGCCTGCAACGCGGCGCCGTTTAAAAGTAATTCCGTCAGCACTGGATCAACTATTCAATCGCCTTCGCGATATCCTCGATCACTTTTTTCGCATCGCCGAACACCATCATCGTCTTATCCAGATAAAACAACGGATTGTCAACACCGGCGTAACCGGAGGCCATCGAGCGTTTGTTGACGATTACGGTACGCGCCTTGTGTGCCTCAATGATCGGCATGCCGTAGATCGGACTGCCCTTCTCTCCCGCAAGCGGGTTGACCACATCGTTGGCGCCAAGGATCAACGCCACATCAGCCGTGCCAAATTCATTGTTGATGTCGTCCATTTCAAAAACTTGATCGTAAGGAACCTCGGCCTCGGCAAGCAAAACGTTCATGTGTCCCGGCATCCGTCCTGCTACCGGATGAATCGCATAGCGCACGGACACGCCCTTCTCTCGCAATTTTTCGGCCATTTCCTTGACGGCATGCTGGGCACGCGCCACGGCCAACCCGTAACCCGGCACGATGATCACGCTCTCGGCGTGACCCATGATGAAAGCGGCGTCGTCGGCGCTTCCCGATTTAACGGTTTTCTGGCCGCTGCCTGTCGCCTGCGTTCCTTCTTCCGCACCGAAACCGCCGAGGATCACGCTGATGAAACTGCGGTTCATCGCCTTGCACATGATGTACGACAGAATCGCGCCGCTCGAACCGACCAACGAGCCGGAAATGATCAGCATCGGATTGTTCAACGAAAAACCGATGCCTGCTGCAGCCCAACCGGAATAGCTGTTCAACATCGAGATCACGACGGGCATGTCGGCGCCGCCGATGGGGATGATGATAAGAACGCCGAGCAGGAAAGCAATGGCGGTCATTGCAATGAAGGGCACCCAACCGCCGCCCATGAAAAACCAGGCGCCAAAACCAACCATCGCGATGGCCAGCGCCAGATTCAACCAATGCTGACCGATAAACACCACTGGCGCGCTTTTGATTTTGCCCGAGAGTTTTCCGAAAGCGATGATCGAACCGGAAAACGTGATGGCGCCGATGAATGTACCGATGAACAATTCGAGACGGCTTCCGATCGGTATCGGATTCGCCAGTCCCATGGCTTCCGGATTGTTGATGGCGGCGACAGCGATCATCACGGCAGCAAGACCAACCAGTGAATGCATGGCCGCAACCAACTCCGGCATCTGCGTCATCTGCACCCGACGTGCAACGATAGAGCCGATACCACCGCCGATAACGATGCCGGCGAAAATCCCGATAATGTTACTGCCGGCTGCTTTATAGACAATGATCATCGTGACGACGACCGCGATGGCCATGCCTGCGATTCCGAACACATTGCCGCGACGCGCTGTTGACGGATGCGACAAGCCTTTCAATGCCAAGATGAAACACACCGAGGCAACGAGATACCACAAAGCTGCGTAACTGGCGCTCATCATGCCTCCTTCGCATTCTGAACCGGCTCGACTTTCGCTTTCGGCTCTTTCTTCTTGAACATCTCAAGCATTCGGCGCGTCACCAGAAAACCGCCGAACACGTTGATCGACGCCAATGTAACGGCCACTATTCCCATATAACCACCCCAATCGAACACAGCAGGCGCGGCGGCCAGCATCGCGCCGACCAGGATGATGCCGGAAATAGCGTTGGTGACTGACATCAACGGCGTGTGTAATGCCGGTGTGACGTTCCATACGACGTGGTAGCCGACGAATATCGCCAGTACGAACACGATCAGATTGACGACAATCGGGTCGATTGCTGCAACCATGGCACTCTCCTCGTTATGTTTTAGTTACGACTGGTGCGCCGTTTTTGCACAACAGTGTTGCTTGAATGATTTCGTCGTCTTCCGGCAAAGCGAAAGCGCCGCTCTTGGGATCAATGATCAGGTGCAGAAAGTTGAGCACATTACGTGCGTACAACGCGCTGGCGTCAGCAGGAACCGTTGCGGGCAAATTCACGCAACCAACGATTTTCACACCGCCGACATTCACCGTTTTCCCGACCTCGCAACCTTCGACATTACCTCCCTGCTCTGCCGCCAAATCGATAATGACTGCGCCCGGTTTCATTGCCGCCACAGTCGCCGCTTTAATCAGCTTCGGTGCCGGACGTCCCGGAATCAGCGCGGTAGTAATTACAATATCCATCTGCAACGCCCGCTCGTGAACAATCGCTGCCTGCCGCGCCATCCACTCGGGCGGCATTGGCCGCGCATAACCGCCGACACCTTCGGCAATCTGGCGTTCCTCGTCATTGGCGTACGGCACATCGACCCATTTTCCGCCGAGCGATTCGACCTGATCCTTGACGGCTGGCCGCACATCGGAAGCCTCAATCACGGCGCCCAGCCGCTTGGCAGTAGCAATCGCTTGCAATCCGGCCACGCCGACGCCCAGTACCAATACCCGCGCAGCCTTCACCGTTCCTGCTGCTGTCATTAACATCGGCATGAAACGACCGTACTCGTGCGCCGCCAAAATGACTGCTTTATAACCGGCGATATTGGCCTGCGAAGACAGCACGTCCATCGATTGCGCCCGGGTAATGCGCGGCAGTTTTTCCAGCGCAAATGCCGTAACTCCGGCCTTTGCATAGCCTTCGACCGCTGTGCTATCGAACGGATTGAGCAGCCCGATCAACAGCGCGTCTTTCTTCAGCTTTGTCAGTTCGCCGGCGTCCGGCCCGTGCACTTTGAGTACGATGTCGGCGGAAAACGCCTCATCTGCCGAGACGAGTTTGGCGCCGGCTGCCTCAAAAGCCGCATCGGGCAGGCAACTCGCGATGCCCGCGCCGCGTTCGACGATGACCGTATGAGAACCGCTTGCCAGCAGTTTCTTCACGGTCTCCGGCGTTGCCGCCACCCGGGTTTCGCCGGGAAAGCGTTCCTGGGGAATACCAATTATCATATTCTCATCCTCACTCACCCACGTTTGATGCAGGCGCGAACAATCAATGAAACGGCCAAGCCGAGCTTTGAAAATACCAAACTAAATCGGTAGATTATAAAATAAACTTCCTCGAAAAGCTCTTTTTCCCATTCGTTTTTAATGAATTAAAAACTGGCCGCAACCTTTTGTTTTAATGGAATAAAAAAATCAAAAGCCCAACCGTTCTTGAACCGCGTATCTTGCGCTATGATTCGACTTTACGTTTTTGAAATGCTCCATGAAACAAACGTTCCTCGATTTCGAGCAGCCCATCGCTGAGCTTCAGGCCAAGATTGATGAATTGCGTTGCGTTGATGAAGATCCTTCTCTCGACATCTCCGAAGAGATCGAGCGCCTTCAGCAAAAGAGCAACCAGCTGGTTGAAGACATCTACGGCAAACTCACCGCCTGGCAGACCACCCAGGTGGCGCGTCATCCGCAGCGCCCGTACACCCTCGATTACATCAACGCGCTGTTCACAGATTTTCATGAGCTGCACGGTGACCGCGCTTATGCGGACGATGCTTCTATCATTGGCGGTTTTGCGCGTTTCAACGATAAACCCTGCGTTGTGATCGGCCATCAAAAAGGCCGTGATACCAAAGAAAAAATCCTTCGCAACTTCGGCATGCCACGCCCTGAGGGCTACCGCAAAGCATTGCGCTTGATGAAACTCGCGGAAAAATTCGAGCTGCCGCTGTTTACCTTCATCGACACGCCCGGTGCCTATCCTGGCATCGGCGCTGAAGAACGCGGTCAGTCGGAAGCCATCGGTCGCAACCTCTACGAAATGTCGGTGCTGAAAATTCCTGTGCTCGTCACCGTCATCGGCGAAGGTGGCTCCGGCGGCGCACTGGCAATGTCGGTCGGCGACCTGATGTACATGCTGCAATATTCGATTTATTCGGTCATTTCGCCGGAAGGCTGCGCGTCGATCCTGTGGAAATCCGCTTCCTATGCGCCGGATGCCGCCGAAACCCTCGGCATCACCGCATCGTGCCTGAAACAACTGGAACTGATCGACGAGATCGTCCCGGAACCGCTCGGCGGCGCCCACCGCAACCACGCGCAAACCATGGCCAACCTCAAAACCGTTCTTACCGAAGGACTCAAAAAGCTCAACGGCCTTTCGACCTCCAAACGGCTGGCAATGAGGCAAGAAAAAATCATGGGATTCGGAAAATTCAAAGTGGAAAAGGAGTCGGCTGTTTCCTGAGCCGGCAACTCCCGGAAAACTTCTCCCTGAAAAGTAGCGGAGTCCTGTCGTCATTGCGAGCGAAGCGAAGCAATCCAGCCATTCGTAGTTCCAGGCCCCCATGCCCCCTATCGAGCGCGCCCTTTTATCGCTCCCGGAATCAAAAACCGCTCTCCCCTTTCCCGCAAGCGGGAGAGAGGGATATTCGCTTCTCGTAGCATTCTCCGGCGGGTTGGATTCAGTCGTGCTGCTCGACGCGCTTCATCGGTTACGCGAGAAGATGCCGCACGTTACTGCGCTTTCGGCGGCACATGTACACCACGGCTTGTCGGCTAACGCGGATACATGGCTGACCTTCTGCGAACGCTTCTGTGCCGCGCGAGCCATTCCGTTTATGTCTCGCCGATTGACCCTTTCGCAAAAACCGCAAACCAGCCTCGAAGAAACCGCGCGTCAAGCGCGACGCGCCGCATTGCGCGATATGGCCGAAAAAACAGACGCTGACACGATTGTTCTTGCGCACCATCAGGACGACCAAATAGAAACGCTGTTGTTGCAATTACTGCGTGGTGCCGGGCCGCAAGGACTTGCGGCAATGCCCGTCTATTTCCCCTCTCCCGCAAACCCAGCCCCCTTTCCAAAGGGGGTGTCGGCGAAGCCGACGGGGGTTTGCTGCTCACAAAGGGAGAGAGGCGCGAAACCCGCCTTTTGGCGGCCTTTGCTCGACGTGCCACGCGCTGCCCTGCTCGCTTACGCTCAAGCGTATGAACTGGAATGGATCGAGGACGAAAGCAATGCCGAAATCGGTTTCAAGCGCAACTTTTTGCGCCATCGTATTTTGCCAGTGTTGGAAGAAGGATTCCCCGCATATCGCAAAACGTTGAGCCGCGCGGCAACATTGCAAGCCGAAACCGCCGCCATGCT
>JAISPI010000120.1 GCA_031275075.1 Burkholderiales bacterium
GTCGGGAAAATTTCATGAACGGCGTCCTGGCCGAAAAATCAGGGCGAAACCGGCAAGGCCGTCAGTCCGGTGGTTTCCGACAACCCGAACATCAGGTTCATATTCTGCACCGCCTGTCCGGCGGCGCCTTTAACCAGGTTGTCTTCAACAACCAATACCGTGACGACACCGTGCGGACGACGCGCAACGGCAATACGCACCATATTGGACGCACGCACCGAACGGGTCTCCGGCAACCGCCCGGCCGGCAGCACATCAACGAACGGTTCGTCGGCATAACGCTGCTCGAATAACGCCTGCACATCAGCAAATTCGTCCGTCAGCGTCGCGTACAACGTCGCCAAAATCCCACGAATCATCGGCACCAGATGCGGCGTGAATGTCAGTTGAACCGGCTGTCCGGCGATGCGGCGTAACCCCTGCTCGGTTTCCGGGTGGTGCCGATGTCCTGCAATACCATAAGCAGCGAAATTATCGTTCACTTCCGGAAAAATCTTTGACAACTCAGCAACGCGACCGGCGCCGGAAACACCGGATTTGCAGTCGGCGATCAGCGTATCGGGGTTAATCACACCCGCCTCGAGCAATGGCAAAAAACCCAGTTGCACGGCGGTCGGATAGCAACCCGGATTGCCGATGATACGTGCCTGGCGGATGGCGTTGCGGTTGACTTCGGGCAAGCCGTACACGGCTTCTTTCAGCAAGTGGGGACAAGCATGCGGCATCTTGTACCAACGCTCAAACTCGGCGGGGTCGTGCAGCCGGAAATCGGCGGCAAGGTCGATCATTTTGGTTCCGGCAGCAAGCAATGTTTCAGCCTGGCTCATCGCCACCCCGTGTGGCGTGGCAAAGAAAACCACATCACATTCGGTCAAACGCGCTTCATCAGGCGTGCAAAAGATCAGTGGGTCGAGTGCCGGATGACCGCGCAGACTCGGAAAAAAATCGACGACCGGCGTTCCCGCGTCCTTGCGCGACGTAATACAGCGTAGCGCGACATTCGGATGCGGCGCCAACAATCGCAACAGTTCGACGCCGGTATAACCGGTGCCTCCGACAAGTCCTACATTCAGTTTCATGGGGGAAACGACGGTGAGGCACCGCCCTAAACGAGTTGGGAAAGTAGGTATTATCGCGGAAAAGACAAAAAATGGTGAAAATCAATGGATCGGCCCGCTAACATGTGACAGTCAGGACGGGACAATGGGATCGGCGAACAGATTTATACTTATGGCGTTTATTGAGGAAGGGAGGCTTTATGAATGAAAAAACCAGATGCCCTTGGCCAGGAAACATCCCCCTATACCTGGACTATCATGACAACGAATGGGGGCGCCCTGTGCATGATGACAATAAGCTGTTTGAAATGTTGATTTTGGAAGGCGCGCAGGCAGGGCTTTCATGGATAACCGTACTGAAAAAAAGAGAGACGTACAGAGAGGCTTTTGACGGATTTGACCCCAAGAAAATAATGCGTTACAACGACGCAAAAATTCGTGCGCTTCTGGCAAACGAGGGAATCATCAGAAACCGCCTAAAAATCCATGCGGCGATAACCAATGCCAGGCTTTTTTTAGAGATCGTGGAAAAACACGGCAGCTTTGATAAATTTATCTGGGAATATGTGAACCATACGCCCATTACAGGCCATTGGAAAAAAATGGAGGATTTGCCCGCGACCACCCCGATCTCCGACAAGATAAGCAAGGACCTGAAAAAAATGGGGTTCAAATTCGTCGGCTCGACCATCATCTATTCATTCATGCAGGCCGTAGGCATGGTCAATGACCACATCACAGGGTGTTGTGTTTATGAGGAGATATTGAAGGGGCAGCGCCGATAGCCCGCTCGCCGCAGTCGCCAGATTCATGCAGGCCGTAGATACGGTTATCAACGCCAAAAGTCAATTTCCATTCGAACCATGAAGACCGATTCGCCTTATGTGCGCTGGACTCATGAAGCCGGAACCGACGCTTACGTCACGGTGCTGCCTGATGGTTGCCGCGATGTGCTCGTAATTGAACGCGCCGGGGTGACGCAGACACTCCTGCTTACAGACTGGGATGCCTCACCGCGACGTGTTCAAATTCCGGCCGGAACAACGATCACAGGGTATCGCTTGCGTCCGGGATACGTGGTTGAGCCGCAGTGCATTGTGTCCCACACCTTCAGCGAAGCGCAAGTGGCGCAATGGATCGAAAGCGAGGCTCGTGCCAGCGATGAAATCGCTTGGGTGATTGATGCTTTGGCGACTCCGTTCGCGACGATCGACAATATCGCCAAGCAAACCGGCGTGACCACGCGCACGCTACAGCGCCATTTCAGCGCACGAGGTCTTCCTGCGCCCGATTTCTGGCGCTTGCTGGGACGTGCCAGACGCGCGGCCTGCGCGCTACCAACCCCGCTTCCGATCACCGAGATCGCATACGCGCATGGCTACAGCGACCAAGCGCATATGAGCCGCGAATTCGCTCGATGGTTCGGCGCCGCGCCGGTCGCCCTCCGGCGCGATGCAAATCGGCTGGCTGACGTATGTCAGCCTGGACTGGGCAACTGGATTGGCGAACAGATTTCGATCAAGTAACCGTTCGGATCACTCACATAGGCCGTCGACTGCCCCAAGGCTGCTCACGCACACCCTGAACCAGCGTCGCGCCCGCCTCAAGCGCCCGTGTAAGCGCACCGGCGACATCTTCAGTTTCAAACGCAATTTCGAAACTCGGTCTTTCCGGAGAAGGTGGTTGCGGATTCTTGCCAAGCTGTCGCAACAAATCCGTCGCGGAAAAACCCAGCTTGGTTTGGCCGGTGGCCAGTTCGCCATATTCCCCTGATTCATGCAGGAAGTGTCGTTCGAAGGCGAATGCGCGCTGAAAAAATTCCAGCGAAGCCGCGACGTCGTCAACATAAAGGATGGTGTATTTAAAAATCATGATGGCGCTCCTGTTGCCCTGTCAAGGAACCATCAGTTTCACCGCTGTTTTCTTCGAAGTCTTGAAGAATTGCGACAAAGTAATGACAAATTCCAACATCACTGTCTGACGAGACCCCCGCGTCAAAGGTTGTGTTTATTGGACGGGGCATCCGGCTTTGTTCAACCTACTGCGCCGCTTCCGTTACCAACCCCAACCGTCGGCAAATTTCGAGTGTCAGCTCCGACTGATTCAGCGTATAGAAATGCAATCCCGGCGCGCCTTCTTCGAGCAGGCGGGCGCAGAGGTCGGTCACGATATCGAGGCCGAACGCGCGAACCGAAACGAGGTCGTCGCCATAGCCCTCCATCCGGCGGCGAATCCAGCGCGGTATTTCAGCGCCGCACATTTCGGAAAAACGCGCCAGTCGCGAGAAGCTGATGATCGGCATGATGCCGGGAACAATCGGAGCCGTAACGCCGAACGCCGTACAGGCATCGACAAAATGCCAGTAAGCATCGGCATTGTAGAAATATTGGGTGATCGCGGAATCGGCGCCGGCATCGATCTTGCGCTTGAAATAGCGGACATCTTCCTCGGCGCTCTTTGCCTGCGGATGGACTTCAGGGTATGCGGCAACGTCGATGTGAAACCAATCGCCGCTGATTTCGCGGACGAACGCAACGAGTTCGGAGGCGTAACGAAAAGCGCCGCTGTCGAACATCCCTGACGGCAAATCACCGCGCAACGCGACAAGGTGATGGATGTCGTGAGCGCGGTAATGATCAATGACGTCGCGTATCTGCGCTTTCGACGCGCCGATGCACGACAAATGCGGCGTTGCGTTCACACCGTCGTGTTTCATGCCGAGTACGGTATCAAGCGTTCCCTGACGGGTCGAGCCACCGGCACCAAACGTGACTGAACAAAATGCCGGTTGCAGGCATTGCAGCGCACGTTGAGCTTGACCCAGTTTATCGACACCTTCCGGGCTTTTCGGCGGAAAGAATTCGAGGCTGAACACGGGGCCGTTGTTAGCAAAAATGTTTTTTTCAGGAGCCATTATTTTTCTCTTCAATAAATAGTAACGATAACAGCCACATGAAAACGCTAAAGACGGTGGCACAGATCAAAGCCGTCAAGAACCCACTGACGTGGAAGCCCGGAAAAAAGCAGGCAACGAGCAAAAATAACAATATTCTGATAGAAAAAATGTCCAAATAAGGGGAAAACGGCGTATGACCCCACTCACATTGCCGCAGCCAATCATAAGTTGGTCGGAGCAATGTATCAATCAATACCAGAATGAACGCTACAATCACCGCCACGCTGAACGACGACACCAAAATCGTAGGCAACAAATACGACAACAGCGACAATAAAATGGTGCCAATCAGCCAACCCAGCAGGAACCTTTTAATCCAGGGCCCCATGTTTTCAATAACGATACGTATCCGGCTTATACGGCCCTTCGACCGGCACGCCGATGTAAGTCGCTTGTTCATTGGTCAGAGCCGTTAGCCGCGCATTCAGTTTTTTCAATTGCAACAACGCCACTTTTTC
>JAISPI010000127.1 GCA_031275075.1 Burkholderiales bacterium
ACAAGCATCTCGCTGCTCAGCGTGATGACAGATCCGGCGGGCAGATTGAATACGATGGTGTCGCCCAAAGCCATGCTGGGCGCGTTAGCAGCGGCGGCGATGGCGTCGCGCAGGCGGCATGTGTTGGGAGTGCCAGGGCTATCGGCTGGGCAATTAGAGGCAACGCCAGCGCCAACGTCAGCGACAGAATTGACGGTAAATACGCTCGCCGATACCGGCGCAGTCAGTACCAGTCCGGTGAACGCCAGAACAAGGCCGGCCAACACCAACCCGAACGAAAAACCCGACAGCGCGTGCTCGGGCGGCGCAGAAAGGCGTTTCATAAATGAATCATGCCGCATGGATGACTGGAGACAAGTAAATATCATGGTGCTGGCCTTGACGTAAATGATGTCAAAAAACATGGCGTAAGCTCCTTGGGGGAGAAACGAAGGCTTAAAACACTTTGTTATGTCTAACTCATGTCTCATGATTTTACTCCCAATACAAGAGTAAAAAATGCTCCTTGCAGTAAAGGCAAAAAGGGGAGAATCCGGGACTGTGCTAAAAAGGCAACAGGGGTATATATAAAAGTTATGCAGTATATGTCTCATGGAGACGACAAGTCATAGAAACTCCCTTCTTTCATTACGTTTTTGTCGCGTTGCGACGACAACGACAGGCATTTTCTTCTTTCTTTTCATGCCTTGGTTTTCTCCAAAGTGACGTTTTTTCGCCGGAATGACGGAGAACTGATCCCTGCCAGCCCGCGCGATTTCTGCCCCTGACAGGCAAACAAAATTTGGTATATAATGATTGCCTTTTTTTCGCATAACTCTTTGAGGCATAACGATTATGGTCGTCATTCGACTGGCTCGCGGCGGCGCCAAGAAGCGCCCCTTTTATCATGTGGTCGTCGCCGATTCGCGGAATCGGCGTGATGGCCGGTTCATTGAACGCGTCGGTTTTTATAACCCGATCGCCAACGACAAGGAAGAAGGCGTGCGTCTGGCGATGGACCGGATCACGTTCTGGCAAGAGCGCGGCGCGCAATTGTCGGACACGGTGGCGATGCTGACCAAGCGCGCTGCCAAAGCAGCGTAAACAAGCGACGTCCGTTTTACGGAGATGGCAGCCGCTGAGGTCGTGATGGGGCGCGTCGTTGCGTCCTATGGCCTCCACGGTTGGTTGAAAGTGCAGCCGTTCACAGCGGCTAAAGACGCATTGTTGGCTTACCGGCAATGGTCTTTGGTGGACCGTCACGGAGCAACGCGGGATTACCGGCTCAAAGAGGGGCGGATACACGGCGAACATCTGCTGGCAGCCCTGGAAGGGGTGACGGTGCGTGAGGAAGCAGCGGTCTTGCAGGGAATGTCGATCACTGTGCCGCGCGAAGCGCTGCCCCAGCTTAATTCGGGAGAGGTGTATTTCGTCGATCTGATCGGGCTGAAAGTGATTAACCGTGAAGGCGAAACGCTCGGAACGGTAACGGCGGTACAGGAGTATGGCGCACAGCCGGTGTTGCACATCAAGCCGCCGGTAGAAGAAGATGCGGAGGGAAAGAAAGCCGCCGAAGTGTTGATTCCTTTCGTCGAGATGTATATCGATGCGGTGGAGCTGGCGGCAGGATGTCTCAAGGTGGATTGGCGGCGTGACGAGTGATGTCGCGCCCGTGGTTTTGAAGGGAAGCAACGCCATGCGGATTGATGTGGTAACGCTTTTCCCCGAGATGGTGGAACACGCGGTACAGTTCGGCGTGGTTGGCCGGGCGCTGGCGAAAACGTTGTGGTCACTGGCGTTGTGGAACCCACGGACGTACACCAGCGATCCGCACCGGACGGTGGATGACCGCCCTTACGGCGGCGGCCCCGGGATGGTGATGCTGGCAGCGCCGCTGGCAGCGGCGTTGAAAGCGGCGCGGGAAGCGCAGGCGGAAGCGGGGTGCACGGCAAGCCGGGTGTTGTATGTATCGCCGGCAGGGAAGCCGTTAACGCACACGCGGATCATGGCGTTGAACGCGCTGGCGCAACAGGGAACGGGTTTGATCGTGCTGGCCGGACGTTATGAAGGCATCGACGAACGTCTGCTGGCGCGGGAAGTGGATGAAGAAATCGCCATCGGTGATTTTGTGGTGTCGGGCGGTGAGTTGCCTGCGTTGATGTTGATCGACGCGCTGGTGCGGCAGTTGCCGGGGGCGCTTAACGATGCGGCGTCGGCGGAAGAAGAGTCGTTCGTTGACGGACTGCTCGATTGTCCGCACTACACGCGGCCACCGGTGTACGAAGGCGAGACGGCGCCTGAAGTGTTGTTGTCGGGCGATCATGCGGCGATAGCGTCCTGGCGCCGGATGCAGTCGCTGAGACGAACAGCGGCGCGGCGTCCTGAATTGTTGGCGCAACGCGAATTGACGGACGAGGATGAACGTTTGCTGAAAACATATTGGCAAACGGAGCAGGAGAAATAAAGTTTTCGTGGCCGTGGCGAACAACCACGGGCGCAAAGATGATGGAGCATTCCATCGAACGAAGAAACGACGTGCATCAGGAGGCGTCCTGCGCTGCACGCAACAGGCCGAAGGCCATTAACCGAAAGTGGAGCATACGATGAACTTGATTGAAAAACTGGAACGCGAAGAAATAGAACGTCTGGGAAAAACCATTCCCGATTTTTCCGCCGGCGATACCGTCGTTGTGCATGTAAAAGTGAAGGAAGGCAACCGCGAACGGTTGCAGGCTTACGAAGGCGTGGTGATCGCCAAGCGCAACCGCGGGCTGAACAGCTCGTTTATCGTGCGCAAAATTTCGTCTGGCGAAGGTGTCGAACGTACCTTTCAAACGTATTCACCGCTGGTTGCCAACATTGAAGTCAAACGTCGCGG
>JAISPI010000147.1 GCA_031275075.1 Burkholderiales bacterium
GGCAGGAAGATTGCATCAAGCGCGCCGCCCAACGCGAAAAACGCCAGCAACGAGGTCAATAAAGCCACTGGCGATTGCGTATAGAAAAACGTTGTGATCAGCAGAAATGACGCCAGACACACCAGCAACATCGCGTCACGCCGTGTCGTCGATTCGGAAAATTTGATCGCCACCAAAATGAACAGCAACCCTACCGACGCATCACGATAAAACAAATAGCCGTAAGCGTAAAATACAACCCCCACTGCCGCCACACCCAATACCACGCTTAAAGGGGACCTCCAGCGAAACGGCGGTTTTTGTCGACTATAACGGGCAACGTCGCGGGCAACATCACTCGTCACACCGCCAGCGCCTTCATAGGCGTAGGCTCGAGAATGCCGCCACGGCAGATAAATCGACAACACCCGCAACAACGTGATGCTGACGCCAAACACCGCCACTGCCATCGGCAGATGATAAAAAAGTTGTATCTGCGTAAGCAGTACCAGACAAGTCAGCCAGAACCAATGCGTCCCGGTCAACCGCACATCTTCCGGACTGTGCGAGCGTTGACGTATCTGGCGCCACCAGTTTTTCATCGTTTGCCTCCGGCACCGTCGCTACGGAAAAGCGCCAGCAACGTCAAGGCTTCTTCGCTGTGCGCCACCCCTTTTCGCAACGGCAGCGACGCTTGCGGTAACGTCAACGCAAATGGCCGGCCTTCACGCTCGCACAACAAAACCCATGCCGTCAGTCGCGACAGCCGCATTTCCGTATCAAGCGCGCCGGGCAAGCTACTGTAATCGAGATGGATGAAATGTCGTCCCTCGCCGCCCTCAAATGCCTTGGTGTACCAGCCGACGCCGCGCGCCACCGCTTTCCAGGCCACCCGCTGCAATGGATCGCCGCGCTGATACTCGCGCAATCCGGCAAGGTCTTCATTGCCGACGCGCCCCATTCCCGTGCCGCCCTGTGGATCAACTCCTTGCGGTAGCGATGGCGGCGCGACTTCCGGCGCCGGAAACACCAATCCCTCCAATGGAAAATGCACATACGACCACGCCCGCCACAATCCCAGCGGCGCTTCCGTCGCCACGGTCAACCGACCCATCGGCAAACGTCCGCGCCGGTACGTCGGCTTCGTTAGCGTGATCAAGCGCGTACTGGCCGCCGGTAAATCAAAGTACTGCGACGGCGCTTCTTCCACTGTTAATTGCACACGTTCACGTTCATGATCGCCGCTGTCGATCGACACGGTGAATGCCAACGATCCCCCGGCAAACGTGTGACCGGCGCTGATTGCGGAGAGTTTCATCCCGAAAAGATTGCGGAACGTGTGTGTCAGTGTTGCCGCAAACACCCCAAGCCATAAAAACGTGATCACGAAGCCGAGTGAGATCGCGTAATTGAGCGACACCAGCAACATCAACGCGACCGTAAACAAAAAAACCAATCCCCGTTTTGTCGGCAACAAATAAATGCGCCGGTGACGCAACGTCACCGTGCCTTCATCGTCGGGATAACGGCGCAAAATCTGCCGCAGCCACCAAAAACGCAGGCCTTGCTCAGGCGCGGGAAAGGATACAGCAGACACAGCGGTATTCGGCGTCATCGCGGTTTTACGGCAACGCCACCTGCCGCAATAACGTACGCGCTTCCGATTGTCCGGACCGCGCACTGCCCGTCAATCGGTGTCCTGCCACCGCCGGAAACACCGTCTGCACATCCTCCGGCACGACGAAATCGCGGCCTGAAATCAACGCATACGCGCGCGCAGCCGCCAGCAACATCAACCCGGCGCGCGGCGATAACCCATGCAATACATGCGCGGGTTTGCCCTCGCGCGCTGCGCTCGGCGTTATTCCGCGCGTTGCCGCCAGCAACGCCTGCACATAGTCGAGCAATGCCGGCGCCACATGCACACGCGCCGCAATCGCCTGCCACTCGAGTAAGGTGGTGCCGTCAGCCAATGCCGGCAACTGCGCGATGCGCGCGCGACGGTCACCACCGGTCAATAATTCACGTTCGGCACGAACATCGGGGAAACCGACTTCAATCGCCATCAAAAAGCGGTCGAGCTGAGATTCGGGTAAAGGGTACGCCCCCTGCTGCTCCAGCGGATTTTGCGTTGCAACCACAAAAAACGGTTGCGGCAACCGGTGCGTCTTTCCCTCGACCGACACTTGCCGCTCTTCCATTGCTTCGAGTAACGCGCTTTGCGTTTTCGGCGGTGCCCGATTAATCTCGTCAGCCAGCACTACCGATGAAAAGATCGGCCCGGGGTGGAAATGAAATTCGCGCACCGTCGCGTCGTAAATCGATACGCCCAGCACATCCGCCGGCAACAAATCACTGGTGAACTGAATCCGCGAGTACGGCAATCCGAGTGTTACCGCCAGCGCCTGCGCCAGCGTCGATTTGCCGACACCCGGCACATCCTCGATCAGCAAATGGCCTCGCGCCAACAAACACGTCAACGCCAGCGCCAGCGGCGCTTCTTTGCCGACGACGATCTCGCCCAGTTGCCGCACGACGGCGTTGAAATCGGGAAATTGAGAAACGGTAGAAGAAACGGCTCGAGGAGCATGAGCAGGCATGGTTTTTTGTCCTGTAATCCAGTAGCGAAATGGTGATGTTATGCGCACGGGAAAACGCGCACTTCTTTGAACATACCATACTCAGATCGGCGCGTCACGCCATCCGACCGCCGGTTATTCGACGTTACTAACCGGCTTACCGCTTTTCTATTAGCGGCAATCCCGCTTCCACCAGCCCTGCCAGCAGCCCCGCGCCATAGGGAATTATCGCATCGTTGAAATCATAGCGGCTGTTGTGCAAAAAACGGCCTCCCTGTTCGTCGCCCTCGCCGTTGCTTTGCCCGAGCCGCAAATAAGCACCGGGTTTTTTTTGTAGCATGAAAGAGAAATCCTCAGCGCCCATTGACGGTTCGAGGTCATGGATAACGTTTTCCTCGCCGAAAAGTTGTGCCGCAACGCGAGCGGCAAACCGGGCTTGCTGCGCATCGTTGCAAGTCGCCGGATCAACTTGTTCATAGCGTAATTTCACTTTCGCACCGAAACCCGCAGCGATGGCCGTCACCAATTCACGCAGCCGCGCTTCAATCCAGTGACGCGTTTCGGGGAGAAATGTGCGCACGGTGCCGACGAGATGCGCCGTGCGCGGGATCACATTCATTGCATCCATATTGCCCGCCTGCACCCCGCACAGACTGACCACAGCGTGGTCGAGCGGGCTGATATTGCGGGCAACGATTGACTGGACGGCAGTGATGATATGGCCGGCCACCAATACCGGATCGACAGTCAGATGCGGATGCGCGCCATGACCGCCGCAGCCTTCGATATCAATCACGATACGGTCGCAAGCGGCCATGACCGGACCAGGATGCACAGCCACTTTACCAACCGGCAACCCGGGCCAGTTGTGCAATGCAAAAAGTCGTTCGGCCGGAAAACGCTCAAACAGCCCATCCGCCAGCATGGCCTTGCCGCCGCCCCGCCCTTCTTCCGCCGGCTGAAAAATCAGATAAACAGTGCCGGCGAAACGGCGCGTCTCCTGTAAATAATGCGCACACGCCAGCAACATCGTTGCATGCCCGTCATGACCGCAACCGTGCATACGGCCCGGCACAGTCGAGGCATGCGCCCGATCACCCTCTTCCTGCATCGATAACGCATCCATATCGGCGCGCAAGCCGATCGAATGGGGTGATGTTGCTTGCCCACGGATCACGGCCACGATGCCGGTCTTGCCAATCCCCGTATGATGCTCAATCCCCAACGCCGTCAAACGCTCACTGATCCGTTGCGCCGTCCGGTGTTCCTCGAATCCCAGTTCCGGATGGGCGTGCAGATCACGGCGAAAACGGGTGTAATCATCCTGCCAACGGCGGATGTATTCGACTGGATGAACTGAAGAAAAAGGCATGATGCAAAATCCCGTGACTGACTCGGCAACCATCGCGGCAACATCCCCTCCCCACCGCTGACACTCCTACCGACAAGACTGAACATAACAGCAACCGGAGAAAGAGGCAACGCGTTCATTTGTTTTGCATAAAAACTGCCCTAAATACGCCCTTTCAAACGCCTCTTTCATGCGATAATTTCGAGAGATAGGCTTTTCTGCTTTTTTACTATTCTTTGAAAAGGGAAAAAACATGGCCTCATTTCTCGTTTTTTCGTTGCTTCTTATCATCGCCGTCGGCGTTTTTCTGGCCGTGATTTACAATCGGCTGATTGCTGCCCGCAATGCGTTCAAAAACGCTTTTTCACAAATCGACGTGCAACTGACACGACGCTATGACCTGATTCCGAATCTGGTCGAAACGGTCAAGGCGTATTTGAAACACGAACATGATACGTTGCTCGAAGTCACCAATGCTCGCAATACTGCCGCCGGTGAACTCAAAACCGCCGCCAGCGCCCCCGG
>JAISPI010000130.1 GCA_031275075.1 Burkholderiales bacterium
GGGTCGATATGATCCAGATTCAACGTCGGCGCAAACCAGCCGGATCGCATCATTTCAATCGTCAGCCATGCCTCAAGAGAGCCGGCAGCGCCTAAGGTATGTCCCATGTAACTCTTCAACGACGAGATGGGCATCTTTTCACCGAAAATGGCATGCGTAGCGATGCTTTCCGCGATATCGCCCAACTCGGTGGCCGTACCGTGGCCGTTGACATAACCTATCGCGTTGGCCGGAAGCGCCGCGTCGTCCAGCGCCAGCCGGATGGCAACCGCCATGGTCTCGGCTTGCGGTTGGGTGACATGGGCGCCATCGCAGTTGGTGCCAAAACCAACGATTTCGGCGTATATCCGCGCGCCACGGGCGCGGGCATGTTCAAGCTCTTCGAGAATCAGCGTGCCGGCGCCTTCGCCGATCACCAGTCCGTCACGATCGCGGTCGTAAGGACGTGGCGTTGTTGCGGGCGCGTTGTTGCGGGTGCTGGTGGCAAACAGGGTGTCAAAAACCGCCGCTTCCGACGCGCACAGTTCTTCGGCGCCGCCGGCAATCATCACGTCAGCGTGATGGTTGCGGATGGCTTCGTAAGCGTAACCGATGCCTTGGCTGCCGGAAGTACAGGCGCTCGATGTGGTGATGACCCGACCGGTCAGACCGAAAAAGACGGCGATATTGACCGGCGCGGTGTGCGCCATCATCCGCAGATAACTGTTGGCGGTAATACCTTCGAGCGTGCGATCCTCAAGCAGTCGCAAGAAATTGGCGACCGCAGCGGGCTCGCCTGTCGAGGAACCGTAAGACACGCCAGCGCGCCCCGATGTTAATACCGGATGATCCATCAGACCGGCGTCAGCAAGCGCCCACTCACTGGCGAGGCATGCCATCAGAGCGACTCGCCCCATGCTGCGGGTGCGCTTGCGGGAGTACCGTTCAGCCGGCGGATCAAATGGCGCCGCCGGCGCGCCGAGGCGGGTGTTAAGTCCGGCAATATCGGCCCACCCGTCCATGTAGCGGACGGCATTCTGTCGGGCGCGTAATGCACGTTCGACATCCGGCCAGTTGTTGCCGATTGGGCTGATACCGGCCATACCGGTGACAACAACCCGGCGGCGGCTCACAACATCCCCCCATCGACAGCGATGACCTGCCGAGTGATGTAAGAAGCATCATCGCGCATCAGAAAGGCGACGGCAGCAGCAACCTCCTCAGGTCTTCCGATGCGCCGCACGGGAATCAGTGGCAGCGCGTGCTCGACCACTTCCGGCGGCACCATCTCGGTCTCGATCAGGCCGGGCGCGACACAATTAACGGTAATCTGCCGCTTCGCCAGCTCCAACGCCAACGCCTTGGTCGCGCCGATGATCCCGGCTTTGGCGGCGCTGTAATTGACCTGTCCTCGGTTGCCGGCAATGCCGGAGACCGACGACAACGTAACGATGCGACCGGGGCGGCGCGCCTGCACCATCGGCATGATCAGCGGATGAAGCACGTTGTAGAAACTGTCGAGATTGGTTTCCAGCACCCGATCCCAATCGGCGGCGGGCATCGCCGGAAAAGCATTGTCGGCGGTAATGCCGGCGTTGCACACCACGCCGTAGTAAACACCGTTCGTGGCAATGTCTGTCTCCAGCGCCTGTCTTGTCGCTTCGCGGTCAGCAATATCGAACATCAGCAAACGGGCTTGCCTCCCTTGGGCAGCAACCGTATCCATGACGGCTTCGGCCTGAGCGCGTTGGCTGCGGCAGTGAACAACGATGTCGAAACCGTCCCGCGCCAGACGCAAGGCGATGGCGCGGCCAATGCCCCGACTGGCACCGGTGACAAGCACAGTTCGAGAAGAAGATGAGGGCATGTTGGATTTTTGATCGATGGACAGCATCATTGTAGCGCCGAAGCGTTCTCGCCGGCAGGTGACGCTTGTTGCAGGTATGCCTCCAGATCGTCGGGCTGAAACACCAGCAACATGGCTTCGGCAAGCAATGCATCGGTGGCGCTGTGCAACGTGCAGCGCATCGCCACCAGCCCGTCATCCGGCAACAGCTCTGCGACGGCCGTCACGCGCAACACATCGCCCATCTGAAACTGCGACACGTAGCTCCGGTAATGGCGCGTTCCGACCAGAAAACCTATTTTGATCGGCAACTGTTTCGCCAACGCCCGCCAACCAGCCAAAACGCCGATGGTTTGCGCCATGTATTCAACGCCAACCCAACCGGGAACGGCCGCGCCGTCACAAAACGGGCTGTCCACCCGAAGATCGACCTCGCACACAATGTGTGATTCGTCAGCTTCGACGACACGATCGAGCAACAGCATCGGCGGACGATGCGGAAGATAATCGGCAATCGGAAGATAATTCATACACGAAACCTTAAGTTCTTTTCAGCAACAGCGCTGTATTGCTCCCGCCGAAAGCGAACGAGAGAGACAGCGCCGCCCGCACCGACGTTGCGGCACGCGACTCCGGCGCGACCAGCACCAGCGACGGGTTATCGGGATCCTGAATGCCGTCCCACAGATGCGGCGGCAGGCGATGGGCGCTATCGGTCAACGTCAACCAAGTCAACACAGCTTCCAGCGCTCCGGCAGCGCCCAATGTGTGGCCGGTCAGAGGCTTGGTGCTGCTGACCGGACAATGAGGGAAAAGCCGTGAAACAACGCGGCTTTCCATCGCATCGTTATGATGCGTGGCCGTGCCGTGCAAATTGATATAGCCGACATCATCGACTGAACAACCGGCACGGGTCATCGCTTCAAGAATGGCATTGGTCGCGCCCGTGCCTTCGGGGTCGGGCGCTGAAATGTGATAACCGTCGGACGTTTCGCCCCAACCGGCCAGCGTGACCGCGTGTTCGTCCTCGCCGGTTTGCCGCCGCATTAAAAACAACGCCGCCGCTTCACCGATGTTGATACCGCAACGGTTGGCCGAAAACGGCAAACACGGCGCTTCACTGATCGCTTCGAGCGAAGCGAAACCGGCGACGGTAAAACGGGTAAGCGTATCAACGCCGCCGGCAATCACCAGATCGGCCAAGCCCGCGCGCAACAGACGGGCGCCGCTAACCAACGCCTTCGCGCTGGAGGTACAGGCTGTCGAAACGCTGTACGTTGGGCCAGTGCAACCGAGGCGCTCGGCAAGCATTCGCGCCGGTGAACCAAGTTCCTGCTGGCTGTAATGAAATTCTTCCGGAAGGCGCTGTGTCTGGTGAAAGACGCGCACAGCAGCTTCGCTTTCACCAATACCCGACGTGCTGGTGCCGAGAATCACCGCAATGCGGTGCGCCGGAATACTGCGCGCCCGTTCCCGGAAAACGGATTCGATCTGCGCAAACGTCGCCAACAGCAGCGCGTTGTTGCGCGATCTTTGGGCGCGCGGCAAATCATCGAGAGATTCAAGAGACGGCAGTGGCGTATCGGCATGGCCGAGCATCAGCGTCCGCCCAGGACTGTACGTGTCGCTGTAACGCATGCCCGGGCTACGCCCCGAAAACAACGCTTCGCGGACGCTCTCCCGTCCATCGCCCAGCGCACAGGCGATTGCCGGAGACAACAATACAATGGGGCTAGGGTGCATCCGCCGCCACCTCATGACTGTCGATCGTTAATTGATAGTGTAATGCATGGTTGTCGAGCACAGCACGACCCCGCCAAAGCGTCCCTTCAACATAGCGGATGGAAATGGCTAATGTCTCGTCTTGAAACACCTGTCGCACCTCTTGTTTTTCGTGAACCGTCCAGCCGCTCGGCAGCGCAGCCATGAGCGCATCGAGCGGCGCATACGTCAGCAATAAATCGTTGACAATACGCGCAGCAGACAATCCGCCGGGCAAAGGTTGCGTTTCGGTAATTTTCTCGCCACTGTAATCGAAACTGAACAGGCGCGCGCCGAACGCCAGCCCAATCACGGTCAACGCGTCTGCCCGAATATCAAGCACTGTCTCCAGCGTCTTTTGTTCCCCGGGCCAAACGATGGTCAACCGTTGTTCGACGGTTCGCGCCCCAAGCACCGACGGCGCCACTTTTAACAACGGCAAACCGCCGGCGAGCCAAAAAGAGGCGCAAGCAGTCAGCCCCAGCGTTACCACCGCCGTCAACAAACCCGAAAGAACATTATATCGGCGCACAGGTTATCTCCGGTAATGGCAACCATCGGGCAGCACAAACAATGTCGGACGTTTTATGTTTTTTCATAGAAACAGATAACACATTCTAGCAGCGGTTCAGGCGTTATCAGATGGCGTTCGCTCCTTCGGCACAGGCAGCCGGAACAGCGGTGTCGTCAACCACGCCAGACTGATGCCGAGCACCGTGGTCAGCCCGATCGTTCGTAACGCAGGCGTACTGCTCAACGCCAGCAGGCCAAACGACAGCAGCGTCAGCGCCGCAGCGACACAAATGGCGAGAAAAGCGCGGGCATCGCTACGCTGCGCGGTCAGGAACAAGCCGTAATCAATACCCATACCGAACACCAAGAGAAGCGTCAGCACGTTAAGTAATTGCAGCGGAAGTCCGGCGTAGCCCATGATCGCCAGCGTGCCCAGCGTCGCCAACAGCGACGGCATGACAACTCGCCAGGTTTGGCGGCGGAAGAACGCCAGCAATGCCAGCGGCACCAGCACATAAGCGGCCATCAGTACGAACGACAACAACGCCCGATAGCGGCCCATCAACGACGAGACTTCGGCGGTTTTATCGACCCATTGGGTATGCGCGTCGTTGAACGCCGCCAGTTGGCGCGCGGTGTCGGCATCGTGCAACCCTTTCAGCAGAACGATGCTCGAATAACGACCGTCGTGTGCGCTGCGGCCCTGCCATAGATAACGCAATGATTCTGTCGCCGGTTGCGCCAGCCATTCCTCCGCCGTTAGCGGTAAGGACTGCGTGGCGGCAATCCAATCATCGGGAAGCTCCAGTTCTTCCGCCAGCGCGGCGCGGGTACCGATCAGCGTTTGCTGCGCATGTTGCGCAATCTGTTGCCGCTGTTGTGAGGGCAACCAACGGCTGATAGCATCAAAGCCGGCAAGATGGCCTGAGGCGAAAAGGGGTTCCAGTTTCGACAGCAGCGCCTCTTCGTATTGCAACACGTCTTCAGGCGTATCGCCGGTGATTAAAAAAAGCTGTGCGGGACTTGGCAATTCGAGCGCTTTGGCGACTTCGAGATGTTCGCGCAACAAACCGGGATCACTGTTCACCAGACTGCGAATGTCGTCACCGGTTTTCAGTTGCGCAATACCGAGTCCGAGGGCAACGGCGACCAGCGCGGCAATAAGCCATTGCCTGAGATCGGCGCGCCAACGTGGCCAGTGCCGCAACGCCTGCATCAAACGTTGGGCGAGCGGCGTTGTCGGAATTTGCGAGGGCACCAGATAGGGATACCACAACATGATCGTCAACCACGCGCCAGCGATACCGCTGACGGTAAAGCACGCCATTTGCCGCAGGCCCGGAAACGGCATCAGCAACAGGCTGAGATACGCCAGCATCGGGGCAATCAGCACCAACGCGAGCGGCGGCAACAAACGGCGGAAACGGAGCCAGCGTTCCGGCGCTTGTCCGGGCGTTTCGTCACCCTTCAGATGTTGCGCCATCACCAAGATGCCGTAATCAACGGCAACCCCGATCAGGCTGGCGCCGAACACCAGCGTCAAAACATGAAGGCGGTCGAACATCAGCCAAGTCAGCGACAACGCCGCCAACGCGCCGGCGGCGAGCGATAACAGAACCAATCGCAACGCTTTGAAGCTTCGGAAAACGTACCATGTGAACAACACGCAAAACAGCAACGACCCACTGCCTATCAGCGACATTTCAAAACGCGCCTGCTGTGCTGCGGCCGTCGCGTGCAAAACGACGCCCGCCCGCAGCAGTTGCACATCGGGAAAACGTTGCGCCAGACTGTTTTGGGCGGCAGCAAGATTGGTGTTGAGCCGCGTTTGAAGGTCAGACGAAAACGCGCTTTGCGTCAGTTGGTAGAGCAGTACCGCGTAGTGGCGGTCGGCGGTTTGCACCATCAGCGTATCGCCGTAGGGACGCGCCGGACTGGTCTTCCCCAATTGCAGCAACCAATTACCGAAAAAGCCGAAGGGGTCGTCGCTCCAATTGACCGCGCTGCCCGTGAACGGCTGATAAGCAAGCGACAAAGCCCGCTGTATCTGCGTTGTCTGATCTGCGTCGGCAAGCCAGCGTCTGTCCTGATCGGTGACGAAACCGGCGCGATAAGGAAAATACAGCTTGAGCAACGTTTCGACATCCGCCGGAGCCGGCTGCAATACGAGCGGCGCATCACGCAATGTTTCACGAACTTGTTGCGTGGCGCGTTGCGCGGTGACGGTATCCGGCGCGGCCAACAGTAATACCAGTGACCGCTCGCCCTGTTGCGCCAAGGTTTTCAGCGCGGCTTCGGCGTGCGGGTTGCGTTCGTCAACAGGAAGCAACGCCAGCAAGTCGGTGTCGATTTGCCCACGCCACGGCAACACATGGACGAGAAGCGTTGCCGCCAGCAACACCAGAACACCCAGCCAGCCCCAAGCCAGCGCACGGTGGCGACGGGCATAGCCGTCAAGCGACGGTTCATTCATCGAATTGGCTGCGTTCATCGTCGGTCAGCGCCGCGGCGGTAACGACTTGGGTGAAAGCGATGCGGGAAACATCTCCGGCGGCGCTGGTCAGCGTAACCTGACGAACGACGCGATCGCCTTCCAGCGACAGCGAGGCAATGACCGCTCGCAAGCCGGTGTCGCGTGGCGTAAAGTGCAGTTGCCAACCGCCATCGCCGAGTTGGCCGCGGTAATCAAAGTATTCGGCCAGCGCCGACAAATCGCCGGCGAACATCGAAAACAGAACACGGCTAATGGCATTGACCGCCGGCTCCTGATCGGCACGCAACGTCATCAGCACGCGGCCGCCATCCTTTTGCAGAATTTCGCCTTGGGTAATCCTTGTTGTCTGCGGGAAGGGCGTCACCGTGCGCCATAACACACCCCGCGTTTTCTCGACAACAAACGAACCCTTTGCCGTCAACGGTTTTTTGACGCCCGTCAATTGGCGGGTTTGGGTAAACTCGCCCCGAATCACCGTATCAATGGCGAGCCGCGATTGAACCGAGCGCAACAACGCCGGATCATCCGCGGCCTGCGCCGGAGCAACAAAACTCAGCCAGCACAAGGCAAACCACCCCAACAACAAGCACGTTCGCTTCACAACGTTTTTCATAGATGCCCTTTTAATTTCTCTTGTAGTATGTCGGGGCTGACGAAACACATTTCACGGGTTCGTATATCGACGGCAACTTGTACCGTATGCCCCCGTGTCAACCGTTTCCCGGTTACCGCGTCGCAAATTTCATAAGCAATTTTCAACCGATTCTCCCATTCGACAAGACGGGCGTTGAGATGGAGACGCTGCTGATAGACGAGCGGCTGCGCATAGCGAACGAACAATTCAATCACCGGCCAAGCGTAACCGGAAGCACGCATCTGCGGATAATCGTAATCAATGCGTTGCAACAGGGCGGTGCGCGCCAATTCAAAGTAGCGAACATAGTGTCCATGCCAACACACCTCCATGGGATCAATGTCGTGAAAAGGCACGGTCAAATCAACACGAGCGGTCAGCGGCATCAACGAGTCTCCCCGGTTCCGGCGGACGCCGGCGGCGCCCAGAAAGGATAAAAATTGGACCACTGGAACGGTGCTTTAACACACTCCGCTTCCAGCAATTCGGCAAAAGCCATGGCGTGAGGAACGATGGCTGTTTCTCGGGCGCGGCGCGGCAAGGCGATGGATTCGGCAAGCGGCCGCAGAAAGACAACAAAACCTTCGTGATGGCGAGCGCCAAAAACAGCGAACAGCGGACATTGCAGTGTCGCAGCCAACACGTAAGGGCTGATCGGGAAATCAGCGTCGCTTCTCAGGAACGGAATACGCACTGTCGCCGCGCCTTTCATCGGCACGCGATCCCCTGTGATGACGACAAAACCTCCGGCGGCGATTCGTTGCGCCAGCGCAATCGCCGTATCAACGCCCATATCGTCGACCGGGATCAGGTCAACATCGTAATTGGGATCACGCTCTTTTAGCAACCGGTTAAAGCGAGCGGCGTTTTTCGTGTGCGCAAGAACGGTCAAGCGCGCACCGGTGTAACACACGGACAGCTTGCGGCACAGTTCAATGTTGCCGAAATGGGCGGTAACAAAAACAGCGCCACGTTTTTGTTCAAGCAATGACTGCGCGTATTCGGCGCCGTCAATACGGCAAGGGATCGACGAATCGGTGGCGCCAACAGCGAGCAGCTTGTCGAGCAGAATTTCGGAGTACGCCAAAAAGTGCCGGAAGATATTGCGCCGTGTCGGAGCCGGTGTTGCGCCGCCGCTGAAATCATGCAGCCGTTGCAGATAATCGCGCGACGCTTCGCGGGCAATACGCCGTCGCGCGTAAAACCACAGCAGGACAAAAAACAGCAAAAAGCGAAACGGCCAGCGCCCGCAGACGCGGTAAACAAACAGCAAGATTCGCATGCCTGTCAAACCGCCCGCCTCCTGCATTTTCGCCCAATGCATCAGCGCCGCTCCCGGGAAGAAAAGTGACGACCGATCAACTTCGGCAGGCGTCGCAGCATGCCGAAAAACAGACGGGCATGCATCCCGCTGATGCGCACGTTATCGCGCCATGGCCGGAAATGCGATACGCCGTCCGGCGGATAGTGAACAGCCACCGGCAAATTGCGTATGGGTACACCCGCCCAGTCCAACCGCACCAGAATTTCGGTATCAAACTCCATCCGGCTTTGCGGCGGCATCATGTCGAGAACCGGCAACGTGGCGGCAAGCGGATAAATTCGCAACCCGCACATCGAATCACGAATACGGCACGACAAGGTGTTGATCCAAACCCAGACATGCGTCGCGTAGCGACCGAGCAAACGCCCCGTCGGAACGCTGGCGTCGTAACGCGGAAATCCGGCGATCACCGCTTGCGGCATCTCTCGCATCGCGGCGAGAAATGTTGGCAACGCCGCGACATCATGTTGGCCATCGGCGTCGAGTTGCAATGCGTGGCTGTACCCTTTCGCGCACGCTTCGCGTAAACCGGCCACCACCGCGCCGCCCTTGCCGCCGTTGCTCGGCAACCGCAACAACGACGTTGCCGACAGCGTTGCCAGCGCGTCGAGCACAGAGGCGCATTCAATATCGGAACCATCGTCAATCAGGATGACCGGCAACGTCAAATCGTGAAGCGCCCGCACAACAGCGCCCACTGTGGTTGCGTGGTTGTACACCGGCACGAGCGCAACGGGTTTCATGATGCGCTGTTCGGCGCAGCGGCCGGATGAGTGAACAAAGCGCGTCCTTGTGAACACACGCCGTGTCTTGATGCATAAACAAAGTTCACCCCTTTTTCTTCAGGAAGGAAGCGCAACGTCAACGATACGCTGTCGTCAGGTCGCAGGATGCGTTGAAACTTGAGTTGCCGAATGTCGGAGAAGCGCCCCTCAATGGGAAAGTAGCGTTGCGCCAACCGTAAGGCCCAATCAATTTGCGTGACGCCCGGCAAAATCGCCATCTGCGGAAAGTGTCCGTCGAACGCTTGCGCACAATCGCGCAGCGACAACGACAGCACCATTTCACGCGCCGATCGGGTGGTAACCGCGAATGGAGGCAACGCCTGACGCTCGAACAAACGCACGATGTCGGCGGTCGTGACTTTACCCATCGCGGTATAAGGCAGTGCCGACAGATAACGCCAGCGGCGCGGCAAGGCGGCGCGATCGAGCGACGTCGACAACTGTTGCCGCAGCAGGCGGTCGAACTTTGTCTTGCCGAGCGCCTGTAATTGGACACGGCCGCTATCGCTCAACACCACGGCGGCGACGATCTCATCACGCTCACGGTAAAGCGGCGCAGTACGTGCCTCAGTCACTTCAGGCAACGCCAGTAACGCCGTTTCAAGCGCATCGAGCGCAACGCGGCGCCCTTCAATTTTGGCGACGCGGTCGGCGCGGCCGGTCAGCCGCCAGCCATCGGCGTCGAGCACGGCGGTGTCCTGGGTTTGAAACCAGTCATCGTCCGACAAAAGCGGAGAGCGCAATTTGAGACAACCGTGCTCATCAAGCGCCAGCGTAACGCCCGGCTGTTCACGCCAAGTGCCGCCTGGGGCAATACGGTGAACAACGCTACCGGTTTCGGTGCTGCCGTAAATTTCGATCACCCGCGTTGCCAACCGCGTTGCGCAAATGGCGGCAACACTGTCGTGCAACGGACTGCCTGCCGAAAATGTCGCGAGAAAGGATGCCGGTGATGAAAATTTCTCCAGTTGCGCCAACCGTTTCAGTGTAGGAGGGCTGCTGATTAAAACATGCGGCTCCGTCTTGAGTCGCCCCAGTTCTTCCGGATAACGATAGGGTTCGCTGATAATCGGATAGCCGGCCCACAGCGGCCATATCAACCGGAACGGCAAACCGAACATGTGATGATGCGGCACGGTTCCGGCAAAACGGGTGTCCGCAGGCAAAGCATCGCCGAACACCTGTTGCAGCAACGTTGCTTCGCGGTACAGTTGTTCCGGTGTTTTAAAGATGCGGTTGGGTGTACCGCTGGAGCCGGAAGTAAAGACCACCATACCGGGGCGATCGAACTGCGGCGGCGGGCCGGGGAAGTTGACAACATCGGTGGCGGCATTGGCCGCCTCACCAGACCAGTCTGGCAACGCGCTGTCGTTACAACGCCCCACCCAGGGAAGCGAAAGAAAAGCATGTGTTGCCGGCAAGTCATCGGTTGCCAATAGCGCGGTTTGTCCATTCTGCCAGCAAGCGATCAACCAGACGAGGAACGCATAAGCGTCGGCATCGTGCAACACGATTTCCGGCGCATCAAGCCGCATCAACGCCCGGCGAGCGGCAAGAAGGTCGGCGCGCAAAGCCGCATAGGTAACAGGCGCTGTATTCCGGTAAAACGCAATCGCGTCCGGCGGTGCCGACAACAACGGCGGCGGCAACAACGGCAGCGCGTTCATGGGGTACCGTTCAACGAGGCGCGACGCATCACGCGCCGACGAATCAGCCATTCGCCGCCGAACATCACCCCCATCGCCAGATAAGCGATCAGGCCGTTATAAAGTGTCCACACGGCCATGGATTGACTTACCGTCCACCAGGCGATGCCGCCGTTAACGACAAAGAATACGCACCAGGCAATCGTCACCTTGCGAGTATAACAAACGCCCTCCGGCGGCAAATCGGGGTCGAGACGACGCGCCAACCGCTCGACCAGTGTTTGCGATTGAAAAAGACTGATCGCGAACGCCAGCAAAAACATCGCGTTGACCAAAACCGGATAGTAGAGCAACGACGCCGAGGAACGCAGCAACAACGCCGCCACTCCGAGCAACGCTGCGCACGGCCCCACCCAACCGAGCAGACCGCCGATTCCACGCCGTCGCCAAGCCAGCGGCAACAGCAGAAAGCCGCCCAGCCAGAACGGCCATTGCTGCCAATAACACACCCAAAAAAACAACGGCAGGGCGATGCCGAGCAGCGGAACAACAAACGTCGGCATCAGCAAGACCCCGCAGCGCAGCCGCGATCAATCGTTTTGCAGATGCGCATAAACAGCATCCACCACGTCGCCGACAGTGCGTACCTGTTTGAACACTTCGGGCGAAATCGGTTTGCCCGTCAGCTGTTTCAGTTTGATCAGCAAATCGACGGCATCAATGCTGTCGATGTCGAGGTCCTGATACAGCAGGGCTTCCGAAGTGACGCGCTCGGCGGAAATTTCAAATTGCTCGTGCAGGACGTTGCGCATCCAGCCGAGAATTTCTTCTTTGGACATCGTTGAAGACATCGCTTTTCCTCAAAGTGGGTCAACGGCTGCGATGCGCCGTGACGAAATCAGCGAGATGGCGAACCGACGCGAAATGTTCCCGCGCCTCCTCCGCTTCCGACGACAGCGTCAAGCCATAGCGTTTGTGCAGGGCAACGCCGAGTTCCAGCGCGTCGATCGAATCGAGGCCGAGGCCATCAACAAACAACGGCGCGTCGGTGTCAATGTCGGTGACAGCAACATCTTCCAGGTTCAGCGTTTCGATAATCAGGGTTTTGATTTCATCAATCAGGGCAGACATCTTTTTTCAGCTCTCGGTTAAAAAAATCGGAAAGGTGTTCCGTCACAATGCGTGCCGCCAGCACCGGCGTGGCATCGGCAGGAACAACGTGTGTTGGATCCAGGTCGTCAAATACCGTCAACACAAAGTGCGGACGCCGCAACGGCGCTTTGTACCACGGTTGTTGCTTGGTCAGCATCGGCTCGGAAACCGTAATCATTATCGGCGTCAACGCCAAACGGCCGCGCACCGCAATGTTGGCGGCGCCGCGCTGCAACGGGTTGACCTGCCGATGAAGCAGCGCCTCCAGCCGCGTGCGCGTGCCCTCCGGGAAGACGATCAGGTTGCTGCCGTTGCGCACCGACGCGATACAGTCGTCGATCAGTTGTGGCCCGTCCTGATTGCGAATAAACCCGCACAACGATATGGGGCCGAACATAAACGGATTGCGCCATGCTGCGGCTTTGACCACACAATCGGGCTGACGCAACAACGAGATCAATATCACCACGTCGATCAGCGATGGATGGTTGGCGACGACCAGCAAACCACGGCGGCGCAATTTTTCGCGCCCGCGCACTTCATAGCTGATAACGCCAACGCCGGTCATGATCTTGCAGAAAAACCAGAAACTCAAGCTCACGATGTCGCGCGCCAGCGTCTGCCGCAACGACCGCCGCCATACCAGCAACCGTAGCAGCGGAAAAACCAGACACAGCACGACCAACCCGCCAAAGCCGAACAACGCAAAACAGAAACCCGTCGCAACAATGCGCCAACACCGTTCCGGCGAAAACCGCCGCTTGTCCTCAGCGCGTGTTGGTGTGTTCATCGACAGCAGACGTTCAGGCATGACCGCCCTCCGGCACGAGGCGTTGTAATTGCCAGTCCTCCGCCGCAGTCAGCGGCAGGGCGTTTCGCGTTTCATCGAGAACAAAGCGCAACAACAACAGCGGGGTCGTTTCTTTTTCGCGCTGCGCACATGGAGGGATGTCGCTGTGAACGAGGCGATAGTCTTTGCCCGCCGTCATTTCGAGCGCGAACGCAAAGCAAGCGGGTTCATTGTCGGTAAAAGCGCTGAACAACGCCGGCAGCGGCGTGTCGCAAAACACCAAAATCACCGAAGGCGCTCCGTCGGCGAGCTGGGTCAACGCCTCGATAATGCCGGACAGCGCCAACCGGTTTTCCGAAGCCACCGCGGTTACCGGCGCCCGGCTTTGCCGCGCGATCAGAAAAAGGCCGGGGATCGCGTTATGCACCGACATGCTGAACTCCTGCGGTGACGCCTGGCCTTCTTCTGCCAGCGCCTTCTGAATCGCCAAAGAGCGGCCAACTTCGCCGTGGCGGCTGCAAAAAACCATCGGCTGATCGGCGTAAGCCAGTGTCGGCGCATACAAAACTTCCAGCGCTGCGCGACCCAGTGGATGCGCCCGACGGCGCAACAGCGGCGGCATTGCTTTTACCGGCGCGGTCTCTTCGCTGTCGGCGAGCGGTTTTTCTTCGCGCGCCCAAGCCCGCCAAGCGTCGGCTTCAGCCATCGC